>JAMOSM010000041.1 GCA_027063075.1 Nautiliaceae bacterium
CTTAGCTACTTTTTCAATTTCAGGATAATAGATTTTTTTGACTTTATAACTATTAAAATCAAAAATAAATCTTAATGTTGTAATAATAGGACATCCTTCGTGATTTACTAACAAATCACTTGGAGTATTAGGACATTTGTCTTTTATATCAGGAACTCCATCTCCATCACTATCAGGAGGAAGTTTATATTTTACAACCTCTTTTACAATCACCTTTGGCTTACACTCATTATTACTTTCATTATAATCTTTCCAACCTGCAACTTCAATATTCCCTGCAAGCTGTGTAACACTTGTAGCTACAGGCTCTTTATCAGCACACCCTGCAAAAAAAAGAGCCACTCCCGCTAATAAAATATACCTTTTCATTTTCTCTCCTAAATTAAAATTTCTCTTTGCCCTTTTGAATTAGGAGGAGAGAGTATTCCGGCTCTCTCCATCTGCTCTATAATATTAGCTGCCCTATTATATCCAATTTGAAGTCTTCTTTGAAGATAAGAAATACTTGTTCTTCTTTCTTTAAGAATAATTTCTTTTGCCTCCTCAAACAGCTCATCGACATCATTTAACTCACCTACACTTTCTGATTCATTATCTATAGCCGACACAATTGTAGTATCATATTCTGGTTCTCTTTGAGATTTTAAAAACTCAACCACCTTTTCAATTTCCTCCTCACTTGCAAAAGGGGCATGAAGCCTGATAAGTCCGGTAATTCCAGGAGGAGTAAATAACATATCACCTCTACCTAAAAGACTCTCGGCTCCAAAATGGTCTAAAATAACCTTACTATCCACTTTCTGTCCCACTTTAAAAGAAATTCTGCTTGGAAGATTGGCTTTAATAAGCCCTGTAACAACATCAACACTCGGTCTTTGGGTTGCTACAATCAGATGAATTCCGCTTGCCCTTGCCATCTGCGCAAGTCTTGCAATTGCATACTCAACATCTTTACCGCTTGTCATCATTAAATCGGCAAGCTCGTCAATAATAATAACAATATAAGGAAGTTTTTCATTTTTATCGACTTTTTTATTATAATTTTCAATGTTTTTAACTCTTTTTTTCGCCATAAGTTTATAACGTCTTTCCATCTCTTTTACCATTGCATTAAGTGCTACTATTGCTTTTTTTGATTCTGTAATAACAGGAGTTAAAAGATGGGGAATATCGTTATAAATTGAGAATTCAAGCATTTTTGGGTCAATCATTACAAACTTAAGTTCATCTGGGGAATTTTTATAAAGAAGAGACAAAATCATAGCGTTTATCCCTACACTTTTACCGCTTCCTGTTGTTCCTGCTATCAATAAATGAGGAAGTTTTGCTAAATCTGTAACAAAAGGTTTTCCTACTATGTCTTTACCTAAGGCTAAGGTTAAAGGAGATTTGGATTTTTGAAAAATCTCACTCTCAAGAATTTCTCTTAAATAAATTGTCTCCATTTCCTCATTTGGAATTTCTATTCCTACAACATCTTTTCCGGGAATTGGAGCCTGAATACGAATAGATTTTGCTTTTAAGGCCATTGCTAAATCATCTTGAAGGGATAAAATTTTACTTACTTTTATATGAGGCAAAGGTTTAAATTCAAAAGTGGTTACAACAGGACCTATATAATACCTTACCACATCCCCTTCAATTTTAAACTGTCTTAATTTTTCAAGTAAAATTTTTATCTTTTTATCAATTTCTGCTTCATTTATTTCCCTCTTTTTTTTAGGAGGTGCTTGCAAAATAGAAATAGGAGGGAATTTCCAGTCATTTGGTTCTTCTCTCTCCCCTACTTCAATTTGAGAAAGAAGTTTTTTAGTATCTTCAAGTTCTTCTACCTGCCTTACCTTTATTTTATCTTCTTCTAAAATTTCACTACTTACCTCTTGTTTAGAATCTGAAATTTCTTGTGTGGGTTTTAACTCTTTTTTGTTATCTTTTGTATCTTCTTTTAATATATCTTTTTTAATTTCTTTAGTTTTTTCTAAAGAAGAGCCTGTTTTATCAGCGTTTTCATATTTAAATTCTTTTAGATTTTCTTCCTCTTTTTCTAAATTTTTAAAATCTTTATCTGTTTGCTCGTTTAATCTTACCTCTTTTAAAACAGGGGTTGCTATATCAATATTGTCTAACTCCGGAAAATCATCTTCAAGAGCTTTTTTCTGATTAAAAATATCTTCTCTGTTTTTAAAAAAATCATTTTCATCAATTTTCTCATCGATAGGTTTGCTTTTTGTTTTTATTTTAAACTGAAAGTTATCAAATTTTTTAAGTTTAAATTTACTAAAGTCAAATTTTAAAATTTTATCTTCAAAAATTAAAAAAACTCCCCAACATCCAAAAACAAACACAACAATAATAACCCCTAAAACTCCTATATATTGCTTTAGAGTATTTACAAACAAATTACCAATCAAACCTTCTTGAAAAATCAAAGACTGAATAAATAGAAAATCTAAAAAAACAATAACACCTCCTAAGACTTTCAAAGCCACATTCGGAGTAAATTTATTAAAATAGAAAAGATATAACAATAAAAAAAGAGAAACTGCAAAAAAATATGATAAAAATCCAAAAAGTTTAAAATTAAGCTTTCCTAAAAATTCTCCAAACACACCTACATATTTAGGATTAGGAAATACGGTAGAAAACAGAAAATAAATTAAAAGACCAGCTAACAATATAAAAAAAGACTTTCTTAAAATCATCCATCCTTTTTAATGTAATTTTATCTTAAATAGTTAAGAAGCGTCAAATTATTAACCTTTGCAATTGAAGCAAGAAGTGCTTCATATGAGATTTTAATTGAATTTAATTTCATACTAGCTTCTCCTATATCAGTATCAATATTATCAGACTGAAGCTCCTGAACATTTACTTTTAACATCTCTACTCTTTGAATAGTTATATCAAATTCATTACTAAGAGCTCCTATTTTTGCATGAGAGCGTCTAACTCTATCCATTACATGCTCAATTGCTTCAAGAGCCCCCTGAATACCGTAGTTTCTTGGATTATTTGAATAACCGTCTGCAAAGTTTTTTCCGTTTTCAACAGCGGCAATTGCATTTTTAAGTGTGCTAAAAAAATCATTTTCAGCAGAATCTATTGTAATGGCATTATTACTCTCAAATGATAAGGAGCCGCTTTTATCAAACATTGAAAACTCTATTTTAGTAGTGGCTGATTTTTCTTTTATATAAAACCTTCCTTTGTCATCAAGTCCGCTCTCAATTACTTCTTTTGCTTTTTTTAAAGACTCTTCATAAGAAGCGGCATTGTCATCTGGCATATTACCTGAGACAATCATTGCAACAACATCTGAGAGCTGTTTGTAAGTAAAACCTCTTTGAATATTTTCTTTTTCACAAAGCTGACACGTTACAGGGTCAAGCTCGCTTGTTGTTGTTATGGTATCAAACGCAGGGGTTATATTTCCCTTAGCATCATAAACACGGGAATTCTTACCATCGGCACTGAAAGTTATCTCATCTTCCTCAATAGTAATAGTTGCTGTTTTAAATTCTCCCTTTATGTCTTTATATCTGATATTTAGTGTTTTTGGAAAATTAAAATCTCCCATTACATCTGTTAAAAGAGTATTTTCATTTGCATAAACCTCATCCATTGTTTTTAACATCTTTTTACCGTCTTTAATGTAATAGCTACTGCTTCTAGTAATTTGAGGAGTATTTGAAATAAGAGTGTTTGCACTTTTTTCGAAATAAATTTCATCCATATTTAACGTATCTTTTCTTCTTATAGTCTCAATTTTAGTAGTGTCAGTTCCTTTTTCATATACTCCATCGCCGTTATCATCTTTTACGGTTTTAATATTGATTTCTAACTTAGAAATTCCATTTTTTTCAATAGTTGAGTCAGTTATAATAATTTCTCCGTTTTCAATTTTTGCATCAGCTTTAAATTTATCTTTTATGGTGTTTAAAATATCTTGCATAGTCATATTATTGTCAATTTTTAAAGCAACATCATCTACTAAACTCCCATCTGTTGCACTTCCGCTTAATACCACAAAGTCGGCATTATCTACATCATCACTTCCATCAACCACACCTTTTGTTCCAAAAACTCTATCAAGGGTATCAGCAGATATCGCATTTCTTCCGTCTGATTTAAAAACAGCTCCAAACTTAAATACTCTGTTATCTAAAAATGTATTAGTGGCATTAATCTCACTTAAATCCCTTATGGTATTTAAATCACTTCTTTGAAACTCAACAAAATAGTTTCCGTTTTTTGCAATATTTTTTAAATTATCCTCCACTGAAAGAGTACTGTCATAATCTTTTGCATTTACAGCAGCCATCCAGAAATTTGTATCAAGTTTGCCTGTTTTTAAATCTTTTATCTGTATCTGTCCTAAATCATTTAAATACACATCAACCACTTTTTTATCAGAAGTATTTCCATAAAGGGTTCCGATTTTATCAAGTAAATCACTTACTTTATCAGAATTGCTAAGAGAAAAAGCTTTACTAAAGGTATTTCCATCACTGTCTTTTCCTTTTACAATAAACATACTATCACCAGAAGAATAACTCCCATTAGCATTTTTAATATCACTAACTCCTGTAAGGCTTCTTATTTCACTATCGGCGGTAATTGACTCATTAATTCCGGCTCTATCTTCATAAGGAGTCGGATTGGTTTTATCAATATATAAGTTTCCGTCATCCCCTTTTACAACAAATTCAGGATTAGCCTTTAATTTGTCATATTGAGCAATATTTAGTGTAATATGTTTTTTATAATCACTGTCCATTCCAAAAAATATCTCATTTCCCGGAATATTATATTCTCTCTCAACACCCGCACCTAAAAACGCTTTTACATGTTTATTATTTCCTTCATATTTATATTCATCATTTATAGGCTTTTTATCAAAAGCACTTCCACTGAAAATATATTTTCCATTAATTGACGTGTTTGCTAAATCTTTTAAATGATTAAGCATTCCTTTTAAATCACTTACAACTGCTTCCCTGCTCGTGTTATCCTGTGTGTCATTTGCTGCCTGTAAAAGTTTTGTTTTAAAAGATGTTAATGTGTTTATCATATCATTTATGGTAGTATCAGTTTCTCTAGCAAAACTTAAAGCAGTACTTGCAGAAGTGCTAATTTGCTCAAAAGTATTCATTTCTTCATTTAATTGAAGATATTTTGAATAAACCACTGTATCATCATAAATTTTATCAATTTTTTTACCAGTTGCAATTTGAGTTTGAATTTTTGTTAAATCATTTAAATCTTTTTGATGATTAACTAAAAAATTGTTATACAAAGTAAATTGGCTAACCCTCATAAAGCTTCCTTTAGGAGTTTCAAAAAGGAAGCAAAAACCGTTCCTAAGAAGCTGTTAAAGCTTTAACAGCTTTTTGAAGTTTTAAATTTAACTCTTCTATTCTTTTTAAAATATTTTTAAATTCATCAATAGACTCTAAATCAGTATTATAAAGTTTATCGAAAATCTCCTTAAAATTATTCATCAAAGAATACATCGTATTTGTAATCTTTACAAGCGTTTTTGATTCATTTGTAATATTACCGCTACTTTGCTTTAAAGAATTAATGGTGACTTCTACTTCTTTTGTTGCCTGTTGAGTCCTCTCAGCAAGATTTCTAACCTCATCTGCAACAACCGCAAAACCTCTTCCGTGTTCTCCTGCACGTGCAGCTTCTATTGCTGCATTAAGCGCAAGAAGATTAGTCTGTTCTGAAATATCTTTAATAAGCTGAATTACATTATTAATCTCTTCGATAGAATGTTCAAGCTGAGAAAAGTTTGCACTAGTATTGTCTGTAAAAGTTACAATTTTATCTATTTCTGCATGAACTAAATCAAAAATACTTCTAAGTTTTTTAATAAGCGTAAGAATATACTCTTGCACTTCTTCAAATTTTTTAAGTTCATATACTCTCTCTTCGCTCTCGATTGCTATTTCTTCAAAACCAAAATCCTCTTTTTTTGAAGTGTTATGACTTATCTGCTGTTTTAATTCCTTTATTTTATTTTCTAAACTTCTGTTTTTTTCCCTTAAACTCATATTTTCTCTTTGAAGCTCATCATTTAAAACTTCAAGCTCTTCAATCTGTTGATTTAACCTCTCAATTTCTTGAATATATTTTTTACAAAACATTAACTTTCCTTTTTATCAAGTGCCTTTACCTTTATACTAACAGACGTATTTTCTATAAAAAATATATCGTCAATTTCTATTTTCGATAAAGAAATACGCCTGCCATTTTTAATAATTTCCCCAAAACCTTCTTTTTCTCTTTTTTTTGGATTAAGCGACTCAAACGCATTTTTCAATAAATCAACTTCTTTCTCTTTCTTATTTAACACCTCATTTGTAAGATAAACAAAATTTTTGTTTAAAAAACCTATTTCCTCTTCATATTGTTTAATTTTTTTTAAAGGTGAATTTATTTTAAAAAGAGCTAAAAGATTTTTTGTTTCATTCTCTTTTTTATCTAAAACATTTTTTATCCCCACATCAAACTGTTCTTTTAAAAAATTTATCTCTTTTTTTAATTCATTAAACCTATTTTCAATGGAATTTACTTCAAAAAGCTCTTTTAAATGCATAAGCTGTTTTTCTTTTTTTTGAAGAATATGTAAAAATTTATATTCAAAATTCCTAAGCATTTCATCAATTCCCATTAAAAGCTCATTTTTATCAGGCAGAGCAATTTCCATTGCATTACTTGGGGTTGCAGCCCTTTTATCAGCCACAAAATCACTTATTAAATAATCAACCTCATGCCCGACAGCAGAAATTAAAGGAGTTGTAGCTTCATATATGGCATCCGCCACAACCTTTTCATTAAAAGCCCATAAATCCTCTTTGCTTCCGCCTCCTCTTCCAATAATAATTAAATCAAACCCTTTTCCATCTTCAAACCTAAAATTATCGGCTTTTTTAATATTTTTTGCAATATCCTCAGCAGCCCCTTCTCCTTGAACTAACGTATTAAAAAGATAAAATTCACTTAAAAGCCATCTTTTTTTTGCAATTCTTAACATATCCTGCAAAGCCGCACCTGTTGCAGAAGTAATTAAAGCAATACGTTTTGGAAATTTTGGAAGGGGCTTTTTTTTATTTTCATCAAAATACCCAAGAGCCTTTAATTCTTTTTTTAGCCTTTCAAATGCCAGTTGCAAAGCTCCTATTCCGCTAGGTTCAATGGAAGTAGCAATAACTTTATACTCTCCCCTTGGAACATATAAATTTACAGCGCCATACACATAAACCTTATCTCCCTCTTTTAGTTTAAATCTCATACGCGCAAGATTACTTCTCCACATGGCACAGTTTATTGCAGATTTTTCATCTTTTAAAGTAAAATAAAGATGCCCGGAACTGTGATAGATTACTTTACTGACTTCCCCTTCTACCAAAACGATTTCAAAATGAGATTCAAGAATAGATTTAATCTGATTGTTAAGTTGAGTTACCGTTATTGCTTTCAATAATTCTCCTTTTAATTCTTGGAGAGATTTTTACCAAAATATCATAAGTTATCGTATCAAAGTTTTTTACAAACTCTTTTATATCATCAAATACGACAACTTTTTTAAATTCACCTTTTACTATCATATAATCCATTGATATTTTTCCAAGTGCAACCGTATCTTTTAATTTACAGCCGTTTTTAAAATAAGGAATTCCGTCTGCATACCCTATATCAATTGTTGAGATTTTTATCTTTTCATCACTCATAAATGTTTTATTATATCCGCATCCTTCTTTGCTATCAAGTTCTCTTACACTAACGACATCTGCTACTAAACTCATTACAGGCTTAAATCCTTCAATTCCTCCGTATATGGCAATTCCCGGTCTAACATAATCAAGAGTGTCTGGAAGTTTAAAAAGAGAAGCTGAATTTGCTATATGAAAATAAGGTCTTTTTAAATTATGATTTTGACAAAACTTTTCTATTTTTTCTTTTATTTTCAAAAATTTATCATACTGTATAAAAGTATCACATCCAACCTCATCTGCACAGCAAAAATGGGAAAAAACACCCCTTATTTCAAACTCTTTTTTTAAAACAATCTCTAAAGCTTCATCAAGTTCATCTTCTAAAATTCCGTTTCTTCTAAATCCGGTATCTATTTTTAAATGAATATAAGGATGACGATTTTTTTTAAGCTGGGTTAGTGAATTTATGGCATAAGAAAAGTTTATGGCATTTCTGTTTGCAGGGGGGTTAAAAATTAAAATTTCTTCAAAATCCCTCACTAAATTTGCCTCATCAACATTTCTTACACAAACTTTTTTTATACCATACTCTTTTAACATTTTAGAAACAGAAAAAATACCATGTCCGTATGCATTGTCCTTGATAACCACTAAAATATTAGGATTTACTGAAGAGATTTTATCGAGGTTATAAAAAAGGTGGGATTTATTTAAAAAAACAGTAGCCACAAGGAAATTATCCTTTTAGTGGCTTAATAGCGTCAAATGGGTTTTCAACTACTCTTTTTCTATCTACAACATATGGAATAAGTGCAACCTGTCTTGCTCTTTTAATTGCTTTTTGAACCATATCTTGATGTTTTTTACAAGTTCCAGTTAAACGTCTAGGCATAATTTTATATCTTTCAGACAAAGAGTATTTAATTAAGTCTAAATCTTTGTATCCGATATAATCAACTTTCATTTCACAGTATTTACATCTTTTTTTTCCGTATTTTTTCTTTGGATCTGCTGCCATTGTCTATCCTTTAAAATGGTATTTCATCCTCATCAATATCAATTGATGGAATATTATTTTCTTGTTTTTGCATCTGTTGCTTAGGAGCCGGTGCTGAAGGCTGATTATATCTATCAGCATTATATCCGCTCTCATCTCCGCTTGATTTTGAATCCATAAACTGAACCCTCTCAGCTACAACTGAGTGTTTGCTGCGCTTTTGACCCGTGTTATCTACCCACTGGTCTAATACAAGTCTTCCTTCAATTAAGACTCTTCTGCCTTTGCTTAAATACTGATTCGCAACTTCTGCGCTTCTTCCAAAAACAGTAATATCAATAAACATAACTTCTTGTTTATTCTCACCGGTTAAATTATCTTTATATGTTCTATTAGTAGCAAGTCCAAACTTTGCAATAGCAGTTCCGTTTGGAGTATATCTAAGCTCTACATCTCTTGTTAAATTACCGATGAGAATAACTTTATTAAACATTTTTCGCCATCTCTTCCCAGCGTTTAATATCTTTTTTTGTTTCGTATTTTACTGTCATAAATCTTAACACATCTTCATTATATCTAAGCTGTCTTTCAAGTTCAACCACTGCATCAGCAGGCGCTTTGTAATAAATTATATAATAATGACCTCTTTCAAATTTTTCAATAGGATATGCAAGTTCTCTTACACCTATGTTATCAACTGCTACAACTTCTCCGTTAAAATTAGCAATAACTTTTTTCACATTTTCGATGATTTTTTCTTTTTCTTCATCAGTTAAAGTAGGCTTTAAAATAATCATTGTTTCATAATGTCTAAGCATTAATTCTCCTTTTGGCTTTTTAGCCCCGTTTGCTTAGGAGCAAGGAGGCGTTTTTTTAATTTTTGAGGCGAAATTATACTATATTTTTAAAATTTTTTCAAATATAGCCGAAATTGGTAATTTTTATTATAATTACAAAAACAAAAGGGGTAAATATGGCAAAAGTAGCAATAAACGGACTTGGTAGAATTGGTAAAATGGTTTTATGGCATTATATCGAAACAAAACCTGAAAATATCGACATTGTCGTAGCAAACGGAGGAAGCGGAACTCCTGAAGATTTAGCATATATGTTAAAATTCGATTCAGTTCATGGAAGATTTCCGGCAAGTGTTGATTATACTGATGAGAGCTTAATTATTGAGGGGAAAGAAATAAAAATAGTAAGTGAAAGAGACCCAAGTAAACTTCCTTGGAAAGAGATGGGAATTGATATTGTAATTGAAGCCACAGGAAAATTTACTGAAAGAGATGCAGCAGCTAAACATATAGAAGCCGGAGCAAAAAAAGTAATTATTACAGCACCTGGAAAAAATGTTGATAAAACAATAGTACTTGGAGTAAATGATAATGAATACGAGCCTCAAAACCATCATGTAATTTCAAATGCAAGCTGTACAACAAACTCTCTTGCACCTGCAATGAAAGTTCTTGAAGAAGTTTTTGGAGTAGAGAGTGCTCTTGTAACAACAGTACATGCTTATACTTCAAGCCAAGTTACAATAGACAAGAAAAAACCTGGAAAACACAGACGCGGACGTGCAGCAGCCGTTAATATCATCCCAACAACAACTGGTGCGGCAAAGGCAACAATTGAAGTAATTCCGTCTCTTGCTGGAAAAATGCATGCAATGGCTCTAAGAGTACCTGTTCCAGATGTTGCTGTTACAGACATAAGCGTAACATTAAAAAAAGAAGCTACTGCAGAAGAAATTAATAAAGCATTTGAAGAATATGCAAACAATCAATTAAAGGGAATTTTAGATATTACTTATGATGAAGTAGTATCAACTGATATGATAAACAATCCACACTCAAGTATAATTGACGGACTTACAACAAATGTTGTTGATGGAAATAAGGCTAAAATACTTGCGTGGTATGACAATGAATTTGGATATGCAAGAAGAGTACTTGAACTTGCAGCTTTAGTTGCAGGTAAGCTATAAACCTCAAAAGAGGTTTTAGCTTTTTGCTAATTTACTGATATACGCGTTAGAAACTCCTAAATATCTTGCAATTTCAGAGTATTTATATCCATTTGCCTTTGCAGCTTTAATTGCTTCTTTTTTATCTTTATATTCTTCAAAAAAGTCACTTAATTTTTTTCTTACAACTCTTATATTTCCATCTTCATCTTTAATAATTTTCGGCTCTTTATAAATCTCTTCAAGCTCAAATTTCTCTAACGGTTTTCTAAGCCATTCTATATATTCTTCAAGAGTTTTTTTTAAGATTTTGCTATCTTCAATAATTTCAAAAAACTTAGTCTTTTTCAATCTAAGCGCTAAAGATTGATAATCCCATTTTGTTACATCATCTACAAGCCCTAAAGCCACCGCATTTCTTTCAATATATTTTACAACTTTCCAAAAATGCTCTTCATCAAAAAGCATATAACTCTCAAACCTTCCTTTCCACAAATGACCTATTCTTCCCGTTTTATAGTTATACCAAGCAGCATAAGCACTGTTTAAAAATCTCATAGCTTCTGAAATATTTGGCAGATGAGTCTCTATTAAAATATGATAATGAGTTGGAAGTATAGTAAATGCGTGAAATGTTATTTTATAATCATACTTAGTTTTAAGCATCAGTTCCATAAATTTAAAATAATCCTCTTTTTCACTAAAAATAACACTTTCATTTACCCCTCTATTTACAATATGATAAAATCCCGGGTCATTAACTCTTGGTTTCCTTGCCATATCTCTCCTTCGACACTTTAATATTTAGCTAAAATTTTACATTAATTTTACATCTTTTGTAAAGAAACTAAAAAAATATAATTGATTGTTTAAGAAAATTAATCAATTTTTTCTACTCTTACAACTTTATAACCTCTCATAATAATTCTGACTCTATCACCTTTTTTAAATTTAATTCCTTTAACAACAACCACTATATGCTTTCCATCTTCAAGCTTTATAAAAAGTTCCTGTGCATTTGCTTTATCAATCTCATATCCAGCTAACGCTCCTGTAATACCTCCTATAAGAGTAGATAAAACATTACCCTTTCCCCTCCCAAACATACTACCAAGCACCGTCCCTGTATAAGCTCCAACAAAAAGACCTGTTCCATTATCTTTAATAATTACTTTTTTAACATTCTCAACTACTCCTATTTTATAACTCATTACTGTATTAACATCATTTAAAGAAACTTCATTCGAATTATACATCTGCGTACATCCGCTAAATATAAAAACCAACACCCCTGCAAACAAAGCCAAAATTTTTTTCATTCTCTTTCCTTTATATAATTTATTAATTTATCAAAAACTTTTTTATATGCTTTTAGATAATCTTTATCAAACTTTTCTATAAACTTTTTATGTTCTTGATTTACAAAAACATCCAATAAAACATATTTTTTATCAAAATCTACATAGTAATCAATAACTTTTATCCTTATAATTTTTTTAGGATTATTTCTAAAATCCCAAGGATAATTTTTAAATCCGGTTGTTTTAGAAATATAGTTCATATAAAAATCATAAGGCACTCCATTAATTTTATCTTTTAACAACACCATTTTACCATTTTTAATTCCTACTATGTTACCGCTTAACATATAATCGGAAAGTTCTAAAGCAACTCCAATATCTTTTTGAACTTTATATTCTTTTGCTTGCCAATAAATATATTTATCCGAAGCACATCCTAAAAACAGTAAAACAATCAACAGATACTTCATTTTAATCTCCAAAAATCAGACTGTTTGGTTTATTGTCTATTTTCTTCTCAATTTTTTCAAAAAGCTTTACAGATTTATCAATATCCTTTAATAAAATATTCAATTTTACAAAGAAAATAGAATCTTTAGAATAACTGTCAGCCAATTTACTTACACTTGCCAATGTAATATTCAAATTCTTAGGGAGATTTTTAGTTTCATTATTTTCTAAAATAGAATTTAAATTTATTACCATTTTATTACTGTTTATTAAAAGGGTATTTAAATTTTTATTGCTGTTTTCTACAAAGGCATTCAAAGAATGTAATGTTTTATTAAGTTCTAATTTTTCAATTTTATTTAAAATATGTCTTATCTGAGCCATTAAATCATTCTCTTTTACCCTAATAACATCTATCATATACTTACCATTATATTTTTTAATCTTACCTTTCCCTTTAAAGACAAGTTTTATTTTCACATTTTCGAAAATAGGATTGCTTTTTATTATCTCAGCTTTTAACCCTTTTTTTAATGCTTTTATAAAACCTTCCTCTCCCCTAAATGCTGAAACATCAAGTTTTGCATTACATATTGTAGTGATTTTTAATGTATCAAGGTCTAAATAGGAATTCATATACTCAATAAACCCTAATTTAAAGTTTTTATACATTAAAGGATTTCCTACCCTTAAAAGCCCGTTTTTATCATCTACAACCTTCATAACAATATCTATATATTTCTTCTCTTTTCCTAACTTGTTTTCAAAAGCATCACTTCTGCTTGGATATAAGATAAAGTGTTTTTTGCTTAAAGAGGTATTGAAATCAAGCGTTTCAAACTCAATTCCTCCTATTAAAAGCTGAGAAACCCCCGGAACTTCTACTTTTAAATTATCCTTATCAAAATTAATATCAATGCCTCTTAAATTCCAAAAACGTGTAGAATCATTTATATAATCTTTAAATTCTTTTTTTATAGAAACAATAATTTTCACATCCGTTTTATTCAAAATAACTTTTCTTATACTTCCAACTTTTATACTTTTATAATAAACAGGCATTTTCTCCCTAAGCCAATAAGAACTGTTAGCTGTTAATGTAATAATTTTTCCATTTAAAATATCACTGTCAAGAGGAGGTTCCATTAATCCTTTAAATTTAGTTTTACTAAATCCACCAGGCTTTGCATACATCTGAATATATGGTCCTGTAATAAGAGCCTCAAGTCCTCTTATTTTTCCAATTTCAACAGTCGGTTTTACTATCCAAAATTTTGTAGTGTCATTCAAAAAAGGCTTAACATCTTTATGCATCCTAACTTTTACTAAAACCCCTTTTTTTAAAAGCACAACATCTTCTACAACTCCGACTTTAACATCCCTAAATCTTACAAAGGATTTTTTAGGCTCAAGACCACCTGAATTTTTAAAGTAAATCTCTATTAAAGGTCCTAAATTTGAATAATATTTATATAAAAGCCAACCTCCTATTAACAAAGAAACAATAGGCAAAATCCATACAATAAAATTTATCTCTTTTTTATCTATTTTTACTTCTACTATATCCACATTTCTCTCCTAACTCATCTAAATCTAAATTCATAACACTTAAAACTGTAAATATCACCATAATTAAAAAAAATAACGCCCCTTCTCTAGGTCTGACAAAAATACTCTCAGAATGTATAAGTCCACTTAAAACAACAACAACAAAAACATCAAGCAAAGACCAGTGCCCAGTTACCGAAATAAATTTATAAAGTTTTTCTTTAAATCTAAAATTTTTACATTTTCTAAATTTAATAGAATATACTAAATAAAATATTATAATAAACTTTAAAACAGGTATTAATACAGAAGCAATAAAAACAATTACAGCAATAGGATAATCCCCTTTCTCCCACAAAACAAGAATACCATCAATTATAGTGTTTGTATAATTAATAAAAAATTTGTTTGTTTCAATAATAGGAAAAAGATTTGCGGGAATATAAAAAACAAATCCGCAAAAAGCCAAAGAAAATGCAAGCAAATTATTACTGTTTAATTTAACATTACATCTTCTACATCTATTTTTAAAAGCTAAATTAGTAGCCCCGCACCTATTACATCTTTTAAACATCAACCATTTCCCAGTAATAATAAATATCTATATATCTGTAAAGATAGATAAAAATAAGCAAAACCACCACATAACTTATCATACCTATATCAATCATTATCTCCCCGTATTCAAAAACCTTTACAAGAGAAACTAAAATAGCCACAAAAAAAATATCTATATAAACAAATTCTTTTAAAACAGTAATAAAAATCAAAATTTTTTTAGCAAGCCTTTTAAAATCAATAATTACAAAAAAAGAAAAAACAAAAGTTAAAATAAGTAAAGCAAGGGGAAAAATCACTATTGTAAAAAGAGTAAATAAGGACAAAAACACATACCCTTGATTATAAATATAAAAAATAGCTTCTAAAATTCTAAATTCCCCCTTATATCCAGCAACATCCAGATGAATTATAGGATATAAATTTGCTAAAACAAAAAAAATAAAAGCACTAAAAGAATAAGAAAAAAGAATATATTTAAGAGCAGGAAAAGGCCTGTACAAAATATTTTCACATACTTGACATTTAGCTATCTCATTTTTAAGGAGTTTTCTTTTTTTATGCGGAGTATTACATTTACTGCATACAATTATATTTTTTAAATCCAAAAAATTCCTTACCAACACTTTTATTATATTTTAATAAGTAAAACTTAAGCAATTATTAAACAGTATAAAAAATTATATTTAAATTCTACTGATTTTTATTCGTAACAAAATTAGCGCCAGACACTTTACTAAAGATTAATGGCGGAGCCGACGGGACTCGAACCCGCGACCTCCGGCGTGACAGGCCGGCATTCTAACCAGCTAAACTACGGCTCCATATTTAGCATTGTAGGTGGTGGTCGCTGCAGGGCTCGAACCTGCGACCCCCAGCTTGTAAGGCTGGTGCTCTCCCAGCTGAGCTAAGCGACCAAGTGGCGTCCCCAACGGGATTCGAACCCGTGTCGCCGCCGTGAAAGGGCGGTATCCTAGACCACTAGACGATGGGGACAAATGGTGACCCGTGCTGGATTCGAACCAGCGGCCCTCTGCTTAAAAGGCA
>JAMOSM010000042.1 GCA_027063075.1 Nautiliaceae bacterium
TAACCTTTCAACCTCTTCATCTTCTTTTTTCACATCTTTTGAAAATTCATCAATCTCTTTATCAAGAGAAGTTGCTATTTTTAAAAGTTTCTCTTTTATAGACTCAAAATCTTCAGATTCTTCAAAACGCCAGTTTTCAAGCTCATTTTTTATATCTTTGATTTCCTTAGCACTTCCATCTGTTTTTTGAAGAATTCTTAAAATCTTAATAGATAATCTCTCAGCAATTTTATCAAGGTCTTTTAATTTTCTTTTAAGTTCGTCTTTGTCGAGTTTGATTCTTTTATCTGTTAAAATTTTTAAATCTTCTGCAAAAGCGGGAGTTAGTATAATATCAGGATTTTCTTTTAACTGTCTTTTAAGCGCAGCTACCTCATCACTCATAAAAGGGGCATAACTTGGTGTCAAAGTATAAATAATACCCTCAATCAAATGAGATAAATCAGGACCCTCATCAAGTTTTTTCATTAAAGCCTCAATAACCTCTAAAGCATCTTCACTTTTTATTCCGGCATACGCAGCCCCACGTCTTACAACAGAAGCATCAAAAGTATCTAAAAACTCTATCCATTCACTCCTTAATCTCTCCCACTCTTCTTTGCTCATATAAGGCTTAATAAAATCAAGATGTTTTAAGGCAATTTTTTTTGATTTAACAATAGGCAAAACAGCTATAACATCTAAAGCCCGTTTAACATACAAAAAAAGATTATCAATTGTCTCTTTTTCTTTGCTTACATCTTCTCTGTTTAAATAGCTTATTAAAAAAATTAAAAATTCGTCTAAGTTTTTTATATTATAACTTCTTGCTAAAGCCTGATAACGACTGTCAAGTTTTGAGAGATATTTTGCTATTTTATTACAGTCATCAATAATAATGCCGTTTCTTTTTGCAATTTTGCAAAACACTTCTTCATACTCTTTTGGAGTAAAAATATAGCCCCTGTCTTTAAAATAACTAAGAGCTTTTTTTGCTATGTCTTTAATTGTCATTATTTGCCCCATCTTTTGTTATTTTTGCAAAAAGTTTATCAAGTGCGTTTATACTTGCCCTTTTATAAGCTTCAAGAGTAATCTGGTCTGTAAGAATAGAACTTGAACCGATTTTAAAATCATATGTACCGCTTACAACATAATTTCTTTTAATAGAGTTTTTATCAATTACTTCCGCTTTTAAAACCACACTGCTTCTGTATAATACAGGAAGTCCGTTTTCATCATAATCAAGAGGATAAATAGAAGAAGAATTTGGGTTTATTACAATAGTTGTATCACAGTTTTGAGTGCATACGTTTTTGTTAAGAATTGTATAAATTGCATCGTTTAAAGCATCTTTTAAAAAAATAGTCTCTCTTGGCTTTGCAGGGTCTATTTCCACAACCGCTTTTATATTATCCCCTAAAATTTTATTTTGATAATAAACACTTGGTTTATATCCACACCCTAAAAACAAAAAAAGAAAAAAAAGAATTTTTTTCAGATTTTATCCTTTTACTACAAAATTTATAATTCTTTTTGGAACAAAAACTTCTTTAACAACCTCTTTTCCTTCAATATACTTTTTAACCGCCTCTTTTGCTTTTTTAAGAGCTTCATCTTTGCTTATATCAGCAGGTAGAGAAATCTCAGCCCTTTTTTTACCATTAACTTGGATTGGATAGTTAATTTCATCTTTTTTAAGAGCTTCTTCATCTATTTTAATTTCACCAAAATTATTCCTTCTAAAAAGCTCTTCACTTATTTCACTGGTAATATGAGGAATAACAGGTTCAAGTACATTCATCAAAATCCAATATCCTTCTGTATAAACATCTTTATTGTCGATTTTATTAAGGGCGTTTAGAGCCTCCATACTTGCCGCAATTAAAGTGTTAAAAGCAAAAGTTTTTTCGTATGTATCTTTACTTCTTTTTAAAACTTCATATACTTTTCTTCTTGCCTCTTTTTCCTCTTTGCTAAGTTTAGAAGTGTCAATTTGTGGAATTTTATCCGTTTTATAACATTTAGCAGCGTTTTGATAGAGTCTGTTTAAAAATCTGTAAGCCCCCTCAACTCCACTCTCTTTCCATTCAAGCTCAACTTCAGGCGGTGCGGCAAACAGAATAAAAAGTCTTGCAGTGTCTGCTCCATATTTTTGAACAATATCCTGAGGATTTACCACATTTCCTTTGCTTTTACTCATTTTAGCACCGTCTTTTAAAACCATTCCTTGAGTTAAAAGCTTTTTAAAAGGTTCATCAACACTCGCATACCCAAGGTCTCTTAGGGCTTTTGTAAAAAATCTTGCATAAAGAAGATGTAAAATAGCGTGTTCTATCCCGCCGATATATTCATCAACCTCCATCCAATATTTCTCATCCTCTTTTCTAAATGGAACATCTTTATACTTATGAAAATCCGTAATATACCTAAACTGATACCAGCTGCTTTGAATAAATGTATCCATCGTATCAGTTTCTCTAACAGCATCACCCCCACATTTTGGACATTTTGTATATTTCCAGGTAGGATGCTCTTCAAGCGGGTTTCCACTTCCTGTAATTTCTACATCATCAGGCAGGGTTATTGGCAAGTTTTCAAGTTTTTCAGGCACTATTCCACAATTCTTACATTTAACAAAAGGAATCGGTGCTCCCCAATATCTCTGACGGCTTATCCCCCAGTCTCTAAGACGATAATTTATCTCTTTTCTTCCAATACCAAGCTCTTCAAATTTTTTAATAATAGCCTCTTTTGCCTCAGTGTTTTTCATTCCACTAAATTCAGCGCTGTTAATTAAAATACCTTCTCCCGTATAAGCTTTTGTTTTATCAAGCTCTTCATTTTCAGGTTTAATTACCCATTTAATAGGAAGGTTATATTTTTTTGCAAATTCAAAATCCCTCTCATCATGAGCAGGTACGGCCATAACGGCACCTGTTCCATAATCCATCAGTACAAAATTTGCAAGCCATACAGGAACTTTTTCTTTAGTTAAAGGATGAATAACATCAATTCCAAGATATACCCCCTCTTTTTCCATTGCTTGACGCTCTTTTGGAAGAATTGAGCGGATATGACGTACCTTTTTTTCTGTTTCTTCATCAAAAAGCCCGTTTTCAAGCATATAATCCACAATAGGATGTTCTGGTGCAAGGGCTGAGTAGGTTACTCCATAAATTGTATCAGGACGTGTTGTAAATACTTCATATCCGTCAAAAGCATTATTTAGTTTCTCTTTACTTTCATCTGATAGATTAAATTTAAATTTAAGTCCGTTTGATTTTCCAATCCAGTTTTTTTGCATTGTCAAAACTTTATCAGGCCAGTTACCTTTTAACTTATTTTCAATATCCTCTAAAAGCTCATCCGCATACTTTGTAATTTTAATATACCACCCTGGAAGCTCTTTAATTTCAATTTCATTATCGCATCTCCAACATTTCCCATCTTCAACCTGCTCATTTGCCAAAACCGTATGACAATGCTCACACCAGTTTACTTTTTGAGTGCGTCTCTCAAGCAGCCCATTTTCATACATCTTAATCAAAAACTCCTGGTCCCAACGGGTATAATCAGGGTCTGATGTAGCAAATTCACGGGTTTTTGAAAAAGAAAGACCAAGTCTAAAAAGTTCATCTCTCATCTCTGCAATATTTTTATAAGTCCATTCCTTTGGATGAACTCCGTGCTTTATTGCAGCATTTTCAGCCGGCATTCCAAAACTGTCCCACCCAATTGGATGAAGGACATTGTATCCAGCTTTTCTGTAATACCTTGCAATAGCATCACTTATTGTATAATTTCTAACGTGCCCCATATGAATTTTTCCGCTTGGATATGGAAACATTGAAAGGATATATTTTTTTGGTAAGCTCTTATCCTCTTTTGGTTCATACGCTTTTTCTTTATCCCAAATTTCTTGCCATTTAATCTCAATCTCTTGTGGTTTATATTCTCTCATTATTTCTCCTTCAACTCTCTTTTTGGTAAATTTATTATTATAACTCTTTTTTGTAAATTAATATTCAAATTATCTCTTAGAGGTTTTGAAAGTTTAACAAACTTCTTTTTAATTTCAGCTTCTGAGATATTTTTACTCCAGCCCTTAAGTGTTTTTTCTATTTTTCCGGCTCTTAGTTTATTATGGTTGTTTAAAAAAGAGGTATTGATATCTCTATGTTTTAAATACTGATACATAACCGTAATATTATCATCTACAAAAAGTTCAACCCTTCTGTTTTTAGCCCTTCCTTTAGCAGTTGCATTTGTAGCAATTGGCTGCTCTTCACCGTATCCTATATAATCAAGGTTTGATTTATCAAACCCATTTTTTATAAAAAATTTATAAACTTCCCTTGCCCTCAGCTCAGAGAGTGCCTGATTATATCTATCAGAACCTACTGAATCGGTATGACCAACTATTAAAACACTTTTATTTGCATCTTTTAACACTTTTATTATTTTAATTAAATTTTTTTCATACTTTTTTTTTATCTTATATTTATCAGTATCAAAATGTACCACAGATACTAAATTTACTAAAAGCATTAATTTATTTTTATATTTTACCTCTTTTACACTTGCATTATAGTGTGTAAGATTTTTATCTAAAATTTTTAAAATATCATCTGGTTTTGATTTATTAATTTCTGAAACATTAGTTTCATTTACAGTTGTTTTATTATCTTCATAACTATACTTCTTATAACTACCCATTTGAATCTCATATTCAGTATCATCCTGATAATAAGGCTTTGGATTATTAATTTTATAAGTAACAACTTCTTTTTTTTTAACAAGTTTTTTTTCTACTTTTGCACTGCATCCTAAAAAAAAGATTAATAAAAAATAGAAAAAAAAACGCATTTTATTCCTTAATCTCATACTCAAAATATTTATCCGGATTATTTTTTAAAACATATCCGTAATTATAATATTTTCCTATTAATTTACCTTTAATCCTTTTAATTACTATTTTATCCCCTTTTTTAGCCATATTTCCATAATATTTATAATCATCTATAACCTCGGCTTTTAAACTTATAAGTTTATTTCCTAAAAACCTAGCTTTTCCTTTAATAGGGGCTAAAAGTATTCCATAAACCTCAAACCAGCTGTTAAAAAGTTTTCCTTTATTATCAACAATCAATAAAAAACGCGCTTTATAAGATTTATTGATTAACAAATTTACGCTTATATCATAAAATTTGTAATTTGAAGGTACTTTTTCTATAAAAGAGTAATTAACACCACTCAAATACCCTTTGCTTTTCATAAAGAAGTTTTTTAGCTCGTTTTTTTCCGATACACTTGGAACTTTTTGCATATAAACACTTCCGTAAGAATAGTTAAAATTAGCTTTTCCTTTTAAATTATTAAAAGTAAAAATAAAAATTCTTGACTGTTTTTCAAAATCAATTTCTTTTAATGCATCAGCAAAGTTTTTTTTTGTTTTAGAAAAAGGTATCTTTTTTATGCTAAACTTTAATTTAGTATAAAAAAAAGATTTTTTATCATCTTCAGCCTCTCCTACTAAATCGCTCATTGCCCTTTTCCAAACTGGCATAGAACGTGAAATATAACTTGCTTCAGAAGAAGTAAAACCGGGCACACAAAATTCAAACACTTTTTTTAATGTATTATCAGAATTGTTAAAATAAAAAACATAAATCCTTTCATGCGAAGCAAACTCTATTTTAGAAATTTTACTAAGAATATAATTTTTATTTAATCTGTAATTGTCTATTATAATATAACTGCTTAGGGCTTTTTTATAGCTGTAACAGTACTTTTTGCTAATAGGGGCATTTTCTTTAAAGCCTTCAATATTAAAAGCAAAAAGAATAAAAGGAATAAAGACAAAAATTAATCTCATTCTTCTTCCTTAAACTCAAGCATAACTTTTGGATTTTCTATTATATTCCCTTTTGGAGTTTTTACAATAGTTTTAGTGTTGTCTATAACTAATTCCCCTTTTACACTCTTTTTATCAAAAATCAAATTTATCTTCTCTCCATTTATTAAATAATGGCTTTTACATAAATTATAAACAGTTAATTTTACTTTAGCTATTTTACCTTTTTTAATAAAAACCTTTCCTTTAACAGGCACGCTGTCTATTTCGTTTATAATAAACCACCCGTTAATAACATTTCCTTTTCCATCATAAGCTATTAAAAGCTTTATTTTAAATTCAGAACCATCTGAATATTTCATATTTCCTTCGTATTTTTTTATATAATACCCTTTAAGCTTATAAAAATTCAAAGTAGTGTTAAAGTTTTTCAAATTTGCCTTATTATCTTCATAATAACAGTGCCAAAAACGTCTGAGTTTTAAAAAATCAGAACCTTTTAAAACTTTTTTATTTAAAAGCACATAAATGTTTGAATAATTATAATTAACCCTATACTCCTTTATTTTATCTAAATCATTTTCTAAAACAGCTTTTAGAGAAATCTCTTTTGAGTTT
Organism: Nautiliaceae bacterium; assembly: GCA_027063075.1. GTDB lineage: Bacteria > Campylobacterota > Campylobacteria > Campylobacterales > Nautiliaceae > Caminibacter. Next base: position 6,455 of record JAMOSM010000042.1, read on the forward strand.
TGAATCATATCACTATAAATAATCACCCTGTTTAAAGGGTTAGAAAATTTATCCTCTTCATTATAAAAAATTTCAACTAAAGGCTTTTCATCGCTTTCAATATGATTTTTTAAAGCTTTTTTAAATACATTTTTTAAACTTGAATAAAAAAACATCAAATCCTCATTTGCATCTTCTATAGGATTTCCTCCAAAAAGATAAAGACCGCCTTCTTTTTTTATTTTTAAAATCTCGCTTTGAGAAAGTTTAGGAACACAACTATTAAAAACCTCATTTATTTCAGAAGTTTGAGGATTAATAAAATACACCTTTACTCTTTCATGAGGCAAAAAACTTCCCCTTAAAGCTTTTATTAGTTTAGAAGGAAAATGATTATTATTAGCAGAACTTAAATCTACATAAATTAAAGTATTTCTTTTATCACTTAAATCATTGCAGTAATTTTTTGCAGATAAAAATGTTAAAAAAAACAAAAAAGAGAAAAAAAGTTTCATCATTTTTCCTTGTATCTATTTTCAATTCTATAAAGCTCTTTTACAAGTTTATCATACTCTTTTCTTATTTTCTTTTTAAATTTTTCCATCTTTTTATAAATTTCCTGATAACCAGGGATAGGGTCTGCGTGAATATAAGAAGCAACAACCCCTAATAAATAAATCACACCGTTAATAGCCATAAGAGTTAAAACTTTTGTAAAAAGCTTACTCCCTGCTAACATATCTTCTTCTAACTCAGCACCTAACATATCATAAAAGTATTGAAGCCTGATATAATAAAGCATATAAAAAATAGCGCCTAAAACAACCAATGATCCTAAAAATATAATAATCTGCATTTTTCTCGATTGAACATGCACGCTTGTTTCCATATCCGGAGTCTGAATAATAAATTTTAATTGTTTAAAAAATTTTCCGTGATAGTGAGCTATAAAAACTAAAATAAAACCAATTGCAATAGTCCCAAAAAGAGAAATTGCAGGTTTATGTAAAATATTGTTAATAGTAGAATAGTTAGTAGGAACTTCTAAAACAACCAGAATAAACAAAAATGCATAATAAAGCAGATTATTAGAATTTTTAGCCATTCTCCCTTCTGCATAATTTTCTTTTAAGAAAAGGTATTCTTTTTTATACTCTAAAAACTTATCTATAAAATCCTCTGTTTTGTTTTTAAAAAACTCTATTCTTTTTAAAAACTTTTCTTTAAAAGCATCTTCTTGAATTGCATTAGAAATTTTCGGAGTTTCTGGCAAATCTTTATCGTTTGAAACAATCTTTGCCCATTCCTGATTAATAATTTGCTGCTGTATTTTTTTCATTTTCTACTCCCATGTATCTTTTGCTTTTGCTATTTCTATAAAACTTAAAATAATTGTTACAACATTTGCAATTAAAGCCCCTATTGCCATTGCATATGCAGATTGAAGGTCATTTTTAATTTCAAGATAAAAAAATGCGGGAATTAAATGCAAATCAGCAACCAAACTTGCAGCAAAAAGCTCGGCTGCAACAATGTTTCTAATTCCAATTTTTAAAATAGTTGAAATAAGGTTAAGACTTAGGGCAATAAAAAGGGCAACTTTATTATGGTCATACAAAAACCCCGCAACACTTGTAAGACTCATTAATTGAAAAAAGACATAAACAACCTTCCCCCAATCCATTTTTACCTCCTTATATTACTTTATACCACTCCGCCTTGATACATTTGACGAAGTTTTTCTTTTTCTTTTTTTCTTTTCTCAATTTCTGCAAGTTTTTTTCTATACTCATCAATTCTAAAACCAAGCCAGATAAGTAAAGGAGAAGCAATAAAAATAGAACTGTAAGTCCCTACGATAATACCGACAAGAAGCGTAAAGCTAAACGGTTTGATAATTTCTCCCCCAAACAAAAACAGTGTTAAAACAACAAAAAACGTTGTAAGAGAAGTAAGAACTGTACGGCTTAGTGTTTTTGAAATAGCCACATTAATTAAAGTAGCTAAATCATTTATTTTACTTTTTCTAACTTCCTCACGAATTCTGTCAAACACAACAATGGTATCGTTTAAAGAATAACCCATCAAAGTTAAAACAGCAGCTAAAACATCAAGATTTACTTCAATATTAAAAAGGCTCACAGCACCTAAAGAAATAATAGTATCGTGCATCAAAGCAATAACGGAAGCTAAAGCAAATCTCCACTCAAACCTGAATGATACATAAATTAAAATTCCAATTATTGCAAAAATTAAAGCTTTTAAACCTTTTTCTTTAAGTTCGTTTCCAACTTTTGCACCTACAATATCAACTCTTCTTATTTCTACTTTTCCAAGAGGCAAAAGAAGTTTTTTTATCTCCTCTCCAAGAGACTTTTGAACATCACCACTTACCTGATTTACATTAAGTCTTATTAATATTTCATTAGGAGAACCAAAAGTCGTAATGTTTGCACCTTTAAACTCTTTGCTTACAAGATTTCTGACATCAGCTATATTTACAGGTTTTTCAAATCTAATTTGAATCTCAACTCCCCCTTTAAAATCAATTCCCCAGTTAAAACCTTTTGTAAAAATTAAAAATAAAGAAAAAATTACAAGAACTAAAGAAACAAAGGCAAAAATTTTGCTTTTGCTCATAAAATCATAAACTTTATTGCCTTTAAAAAATTCCATATTATTCCTCCATCCCAAAATCCCTTGGGGTTATCTTTTTACCACTTGCAAGCAGATACTGCCAGATTCCGTGTGTTCCAAGAATCGCTGTAAGCATTGAAGCTAAAATACCAATAGCCATTGTAATTGCAAAACCTTTAATAGTACCTGTTCCGTATGCAAAAAGGGCAATTGCGGCTATAAGGGTTGTAATGTTTGCATCTAAAATAGCACTCATAGCATTTTCATATCCGCCCTCAATCGCTTTTGAAATAGGAACCCCCTCACGTATAAGCTCCCTTATTCTTTCATTAATAATTACATTCGCATCAACCGCCATACCGACTGTTAAAACAATCCCTGCCATTCCGGGCAGTGTAAGAGTTGCTCCAAAAAGAGCCATTATTGCAGTAATTAAAAAGAGATTTGTAATAAGTGCAATATCCGCAATAATACCCGCAAGTCTGTAATACCACGCCATAAATAAAACAACAACAATAAAACCGCTAATTAGTGCTATCATAGAGTTTCTGATACTGTCAGCCCCAAGACTTGCTCCAACACTTCTTTGCTCAAGCAACACAACAGGAGCAGGTAAACTTCCGCTTCTTAGCGCAATTGCAAGAATATGCGCTTCATCGGGACTTGAAACTGTAATCTGTCCGCTTCCACCACCTATTCTTTCCTGAATTACAGGAGCCGAATAAACTCTGTTATCAACAACAATGGCAAGCCTTTTGCCAACGTTTTTACCTGTTACATCCCCAAAAATTCTCGCTCCTTCACTGTTTAGGGTAAAGAAAATAGCCGGCTGGTTTGTTTTTTGAGTAAAGCCTACATTTGCATCTGTAATCATACTTCCATCAAGCACAGGAGGCGTTTTAAGTAGCCACATTCTTTTTGGATTATCCTTATCAGGAAGTAAAATATCCCCGTATTTCGCAGCTTCTTCTTTAGTTGTTGCCTGATGTTCATCATCGACTAGATAAAGTTCAAGATGCGCTGAAGATGAAATTAATTTTTTAATGTTTTGTTTCTCTTTTTCCGTCTTAATTCCGGGAAGCTCAACTACAATTTTGTCTTTCCCCTGTCTTGTAACACTTGGCTCTGCTAAACCAAAAGCATCAAGCCTGCTTCTTATAGTTTGTACGGCAAGTTTTATGGCATCTTCTTTTGTCTTTTGAATTTCTGCAGGAGTTAAAGTAACACTATATTCAACACTTCCGTTTTTAATATTTTTTTTAACCTCAATCCCTTTTATACTCTTGAGCTCCTCGTCCATTTTTTTCATATCGTCTTTATCAATCAACTCAAAAGTTATTTTATTGTTATCTATTTTTAAATTATCTATAAAAAGCTCTTTTTTTTCACTAATGTATTTAATTGTAGATGCTATAGTTTTGAGTTTATTTTTAACTGCTTCATCCTGTTTTACACCTAAAACTAAATACATTCCACCCTGTAAATCAAGCCCTAAATTTACACGCGGTTTTTTTCCAAGAAAAGAAGGTATGGTAAATGCTATTCCAAAAACGGTAGCAAGAAGAAAAATAATTAGCCTGTAATTAAGCTTTTTCATTATCAAGCTTTCTTGCTACAGCCGCTTTATCAATTTTTACCTCAACGTTATCTGCAATTTTAGCCTTGATAAAATCCGGCTCGTTTTTTACAACTTCTGCGATAATTCCCCCTGTTGTAACGATTTTGTCACCTTTTTTAAGGTTTTCCACCATCTCTTTATGTTTTTTAGCCTGTCTTTGTTGTGGTAAAATTACAAGAAAATAAAATACCCCAAATAAAATAATAAGAGGAAGTAATGATGCAATTAAACTCGGTTGTTGAGCAGCAGCCTGTCCTTCAGCGTATAAAAAATTCATGTGTATCCTTTTTTAAGCGATATTTTAACACAAATTCATTAAAACTCGCAATTATTTTCTCAGCTCCTATTTATTTATCTATTTTAGGAGATTATACTTTCATAAGAATTATAAACAGTATAATTGCAATAATAGCATTTTATTACTTTTTAAATGTTAAACATTCATTTTTTCAAACCGGATTTTTTATAGGACTTTTTTGGTTTTGGTGGGTCGGACTTAGCTTTAAATATTATTCTCTTAATTATTTAATCCCTGTTATAATTATTTTAATGGCAATAGGATATGGAATTATTTTTTGGGGAATTAATAAAATATTCACTTTTTTTAAAATCCCTATTATTTTATGGGGAATATTTTTAGTTTTCGGGTTTGATTATATAAAACCTTTTACTTTTGACTGGTTAAAACCAGAAGTCCTTATAGCAAATTCATTTTTTACCCCTTATAAAATAACAATGCTTTTAATTATAAGTGCCGTTTTACTCTTTAGATACAAAAAAATCTTTTTTTTTATCTTAATAACAATAGCCCTTTTAATTCCATCTCCAAAAATCCCATCCCCTCCTTTAAAAATAAATCTTGTAACAACCTATGTGCCCCAAGATAAAAAATGGGATAAAAACTTTATTCCAATAGAGATTCAAAACAATTTTGCTTATATAAAAGATGCTATACAAAAAGGATATGATGTTGTTGTTTTGCCAGAGAGCGCTTTTCCTCTGTTTTTGAATACATATCCAAATTTAATGCAAGAGTTAAAAGAACTTTCTTTAAAAATCACCATAATAACGGGAGCTTTACACCTAAAAAACAACTCTTATTACAATGCAACCTATATTTTTGAAAACAAAAAAGTAACAATACTTGATAAACATATTTTAGTCCCTTTTGGAGAATATATCCCGTTTCCTTTTTTTCAAAAAGAGATAAATGAAATTTTCTTTGCAGGAGCAAGTGATTATAAAACCTCAAAAAATTTTAATACTTTTAAAATAAAAAATATCCCTTTTATTAATGCAATATGTTACGAGGCAACCGTTGAGGATTTATATAAACTAAAACCAAAATATGTAATTGCTCTAAGTAATCTTGCCTGGTTTTATCCATCCTTAACAGGAACACTTCAAAAACTTTTAATTAAGATTTATGCAATAAGATACCAAAAAAAAGTGTATCATTCATTAAACTATTATCCAAGCTATATAATAAATTAAATTAGGAGAGAAAAATGAATATTTTTATTTCAGCAAATAACACAGAATGCGGAAAAACATACACAACCCTAAAGCTTATAAAAGCCCTAAGTCAAAAAGGCTATAAAGTAGGAGTAATGAAGCCTATTGAAACAGGGATTGAAGATAAAGCAGCTGATGGTGAAATACTTTTTAACACTGCAAAAAATTTTAATCCCCTTTTAAATCAATTAAGCTTAAACGACATAGTCCCAGTCCAAATGAAACTTCCAGCAGCTCCGGTTGTTGCAGGAGAAGTTGATTTTGAAAAGATAAAAAAAGCCTACATAAAAATTAAACCGCTTTGTGATATTTTACTCATTGAAGGAGCTGGAGGAATTCTTGTCCCTGTTACACAAAATTTTAAAATGATTGATTTTTTAGATTTTTTTAATGCAAAACTATTTTTGGTTATTGCTTCAAAACTCGGAATGATAAACGATTTTCTTTTAAATAAATTCTATTTAGAAACAAATAATATAGATTTTTTATGGGCGATTAACGTTTTTGACGAAAGTTATTATAAAATATCCCACCCTTTTATGAAAAAATTTAACCCGCTTATTATTCAAAAAGATACAGAAAAAATTATAAAAAGGATAGAAAAATGGAAGATATAAAATTAAAAACACACTTAAAATTTAACCCAAAATTTGGAAGACTTGTTGAAATCAACCAAAACGGAGCAAAAGTAATACTTGAAACCACAGAAGATATGGCTGTTGATGAAGAGGGACTTGTGCATGGTGGATTTACATTTGGAGCTGCGGATTTTTGTGCAATGGCAAGTGTAAATGAACCTTATGTAGTGCTTGTCAGAACTACTAACTGCGAATTTATGGCACCTGTTAAGGTTGGAGATGTTGTTGAATTTGTAGGGGAAATTATTTTAAAAGATAAAAGAAAAGTTGATGTAAAGGTAATTGGAACACTAAATGAGATTAAAGTCTTTGAAGGGATTTTTGGATGTGTAATTTTAGATACACACGTACTTAAAAAGACAAAAAGACTCTAACGTCTTCTTCTGCCTCTAAATCCGCCTCTTGAATTTCTTGAACCTCTTCTATCTCTTCCTCCGGAATTTTTATCTCTTTCAATTAATCTTTTTGCCTCTTTTATGCTTTTTCCTATTCTCTCTTTTCCATCAGCATCTTTTGCAAAAAGCATTGTTGCAAGTTTTGTTGCAATTGTCATTAAATCATATTCATTCTCAAGCTCTTCAACAATCTCTATTGCTTTTTGAGTCGGCTCAACCGAACTTAATTTTTTTATAATTTTTTGAATCTCTTTATCTTTCACATCGCTTAGGGTCGGAATCTCTTTTAAAACAATTTTTGATATTTTTTGAATTCTATTAAGAGCCCTAAACTCATGAGGTGTTACAAGAGATACCGCCATTCCTTCTTTTCCGGCTCTTCCTGTTCTTCCTATTCTATGAACGTAGCTTTCAGGGTCAAGCGGAAGGTGATAGTTAAATACATGCGTTACATTGCTTACATCAAGCCCTCTTGCAGCAACGTCAGTTGCAACTAGAATCTCAAGTCTGTCGTTTTTAAACGCCCTTATTACCTCTTCTCTTTTTCTCTGGTCCATATCACCGTGAAGCCCTTTAGCCTCAAACCCTGCACCCGCAAGAAAGTCTGCTATATCATCAACATCTTTTTTTGTTCTACAAAATACAATCGATTTATCAGGATTTTTATAATCAATTAATCTTATTAAAGCATCTTTTCTCTCAAACTCATCAATTACATAAAAATACTCTTTAATATTTTCGTTTGTAACTTGTTTTTTTGTAATTGTAATAAATTCCGGGTCTTTTAAAATTGTTTTTGCAAGATTTTTAATAGGCTCTGGCATAGTTGCAGAGAATAAAAGAGTCTGTCTATCACTTGGCACAAACTTAAAAATCTCTTTTATATCATCTAAAAACCCCATATCAAGCATTTCATCCGCTTCATCTAAAATTACGTATTTTGGAGCAATGTCAATCCTGCCAGATTTTAATAAATCAAGAAGTCTTCCTGGAGTTGCTACAATAAACTCAGAATTTTCAATATGTTTTATCTGTCTAGAATAACTGCTTCCACCATAAACAGTAGCAGTATGCACCCCTAAATATTTTCCAAATTTAAAAATTTCTTCACTTACCTGAATGGCAAGTTCGCGTGTAGGGGTAATTACAAGCGCTTTTTCCCCTTTTTTCATTTTAGACAAAATCGGAAGTCCAAACGCCGCTGTTTTCCCTGTACCTGTTTGAGCCTGTGCTACAACATCTTTTCCCTCAAGAATAACTGGAATAGCTTTTTCCTGAATTGGAGATGGCTTTTCAAAACCAATCTCTTCTAATCTTTTTAGTATTTCTTTTTTTAAGTTAAATTCATTGAATTTCATTTTTTTCCTTTTAATGACAATAAAGTTTATAATTTAAATATGTGTTTTTAAAATATGGCGGATATGGAATTACCGCTGAAAAATTCTTAACTTCTCCCGGTAAAAGCCCGTCTTTTACAATTATACGGGTAGCTTTTACAATATTTGGTCTTTTTTGTTCTTTATCTTTACTGCCAAACAAATTAAGACCTCCGGGTTTAAAAAAAGTTCCCTTTGTAAAACCTCCGCCCCATCCGTTATTTACAAGCTTAATCTCAAGCTTACAATAATTAATCTTAAATTTACCTATATTCTTAACCCTGCCCTTTAACACAAGGGTCTCATTGATAAGCACTCTTCTTTGAGAAACATCTAAAAGTTTTGCTTTTTTTGTATATTTTTCCAAAATAATAACCCCAAGCACAGCTCCAAAAGCTGTTACTAAAAAAGAGGCTATTATCATACTCAAAAGAAGTTTTACATTATCTTTTGCTGCTTTGACAGAAAGAATAACTAAAAAGATAAACAAAATTAAAAAAAAGGCAAGAGTTAGCCAATGAAGAAGAGTAAAATAAGGAATTAGCATTTTTTACCTTTTTATTTTTAAATCGGTTAAATCCTATTTATTTTTACGGCTTTTTTTCTCTTCTATTCCGCTAATTCCCTCTCTTCTTTTCAGCTCTTCTAAAATTGCTTCTGGATGAATATTTTTATAAGCTAGCGCTATTAAAGTATGAAAGGCTAAATCAGCGGCTTCATAAATAATTTCGTTTTTATCGTTATCTTTAACTGCAAAACAAAACTCCGCCGCTTCTTCAGCT
>JAMOSM010000043.1 GCA_027063075.1 Nautiliaceae bacterium
TCCAAATCTTTTGGTTTTCTGGCAAGTAAATCCTCGATTGATATATCTTTTATTTTTTTCTCAAAAGGACTGTAAATTTTTATATCGCCGATTTCTTTTTTCTTTAAAAAATCCACAAGTCTGTTAAGTTCTTTTTGAGGAAGTTCTTTTGTAATAATGGCAGTATCCGTTTTTTCTATTTCACTTAAAGGCAAAACTTTATAACCGTAAATATAACTTCCAACAAGATTTCCATCATCATAAACCGCTTTTATTTCATAAGGAATATTCTGTTTCAAAAGAGAAAGGGTTTTTTCATTCGCTCCTACAATAACGGCTTCGTTAACATCTTTTACATGTTTTATAACAAGACGCTTGGAAATACGAAAAAAACCAATAAAAAGAAGGCTCAAAAAATAATCTATCAATATTGCGCTTCTTGGCATAGGAATAAAAAAATCTTTAAAAAGATAAAAAACAATAAAAAAAGCCAGATAAGCAAGAGTTGTGGCCAAAATCAGGCGCTTAAGTTCGGGAAGCGAAAAAAACCTCCAGCTTACAAAATAGAGTTTGAAAACAAAATAAAAAAACAGTTTAAGCCCTGTTATTAAAGGAAAAACCTTAAACAAACTATCTATATATTCTTTAGGAATAACAAAATTAAATCTTAAAAGATAACCCAGATAAAGAGTAAAAAAGGATATTACAACATCTCCGAGTAAAAAAAACAGTGCCCTTTTAAAATTGGTAGGCTTAAAAATTTCTGATAATATCACAAACTCTCCTTACATCATCATCACTCATAGCCGTCCCGCTTGGTAAACATAGCCCTTTATTAAAATATTTTTCACTTTTACCGTTAACATAACTTTTTGCGTTGCTAAAAAGTGGCTGCATATGCATAGGTTTCCAAAGAGGTCTGCTTTCAATATTATTTTTGTACAACACTTCCATGACTTTTAAAGGCTCTTTATCTTTAAAAAGCAGTGTAGTAAGCCACCTGTTTCCTCTGCTGTGTTCTATTTCCGGCATAAATTCAGCAATATCGCTTAAATTTTCTCTATAAAGTTCGAAAATTCCTCTTTTTCGTTTAACCCTTTTTTCAATAACTTCCATCTGTCCGACACCTATTGCGGCAAGAACGTTGCTCATTCTATAATTATATCCGTATGTTTCGTGTTCATACCATGGAAAATCCTCTTTTGCCTGAGTTGAAAGAAATTTTGCTTCTTTTATCCACTCCTCATTATTACTGACAAGCATCCCTCCCCCGCTTGTTGTCAATATTTTATTACCGTTAAAACTGAAAACACCGAAGTCTCCAAATATTCCGGAATGTTTGCCTTTATAAAACGCACCGAGTGACTCCGCAGCATCTTCTATTAAATACGCCCCGTATTTTTTGCATAAATATACAATATCGTCAATTTTTCCTAACTGTCCGTATAAATGCGCAAGTATTACAGCTTTTGGCTTTTCTTTTTTTAAAGCTTCCTCCAGCAGATTCACATCCATCTGCCAATATTCGTCCGCATCTATAAATACAGGCTCGGCACCTTGATACAGCACAGGGGAAACACCGCCTATAAACGTGAAAGTTGATACTAAAACTTTATCACCGCTGTTTATTCCTAAAACCCTCAAAGCAAGATGCAGTGCCGAAGTTGCATTTATTACCGCTAAAGCATTTTTAGTACCTGTATAACTTTTTACAGATTCCTCAAATTTATCCACATACTCTCCAAGAGGCGCTATATAATTACTTTCAAATACTTTTTTGACATAATTAAGTTCATTTCCACTCATGTGGGGAGGAGAGAGGTAAATTTTTTTTAATCCTAAAAAATCATTTCCCACATTCTCAATTGTCAATTCTCCATTCTCCATTAAACAATCTCCCACCAATCATCCAAATTAAAAACTATTTTACACTTTTCAATATCAATTGCCATTTCACCTTCACTTTTTTCATCTATTTTTCGGTATTTATAATCTATTAATTTATAAAGTTTAACTTTTTTTAATTCATAATCAACCATCATATAAAACTCAACGCCCTCTTTTTCATAAGTTTCAAATTTAACAGTTTTATCTTTCAGGGCAGTTGAAGGGGACAAAATCTCCACTACAAGCTTAGGAGGGATTTTTATAAAGTCTTTAATTTTTTTGCAAACTACCGAAATATCAGGACGAAAAACATTAAACTCATCAATTATATAATCAAGCTCTGCATATGCGAAACACTTACCATCGCATTTTTTCAATGAATTTCTGATATCAGCAGCAATATTGACAAGTAAATTTTGATGAGGACCAAAAGGGCTCGGTGCCATTGCAATGGCATCTCCGTTTATTAATTCCCAGTCACCTTTCCAATTCTTATAATCTTCATAAGTATACGGAACTTTATATGCCGCCAAACTCATTTTAGCTCCTTAGCGTCTTTAAGATATATTCAATATCTTTTTTTAAAGACCAGTTTTTAATATATTCTTTATTGATTTTAACCTTATCAGGCCATATCACTTCATTATTATATTTAACAGGATCA
>JAMOSM010000044.1 GCA_027063075.1 Nautiliaceae bacterium
TGGTCTACCCTGAGAGTCTAATTTAATTGCAGTACCGTGACATTGGATACAGATGTTTGCTACGTTTAAATCAGCTGTTCTTGGATTTTTAGCGTTTGCTTGGAATACAGGACCGTCAGTTCTTATACCTTTTTCCATTTTAGCACCGCTAACACCATAAGATGGATTAGCACCTTTTAAGCTTTCATAATGATAGCTAAGTTTTGTCATTAAGTAACCGTGTTTGTTTTTAGGAGTTGCAAGCCATTGAGCAGCACCTCTTGCGTGACCTGAATTTAGGTATTCTGTTACTTCTTTTGCGTGACATTTAGCACAAGTTACAGATGAAACTGCAATTTGAACTGTCCAATTGCTTCCTTGCATTGGGTGTGCTTTAAATGCAGTTGGATAATCTTTTGGAACAACGTGACATTCCACACATCCAACACCAGCTTTTGCGTGTTTAGAATGTTGCCAGTCTGCAACAATTCCAGGATCCATTGTTTTATGACACATTAAACATTGGTCGTTACTTACACCTTTTGGATGAAAGTTTTTAAGTTTTTTATAGTTTGGGTTTGAATCTAAGCTGTTAGCTGCGAATGCTAAACTACCGATTGCAGCAACGCTTAATCCTGCTGTTAGGATTTTTTTCATTTTTACTCCTTTTTGAGACATTTTCTCTTAAGTATTTTAATAAAAGAAAGTGTCTAAAAAGTGCTTTTAAAGAAAAAATAGAAAAAAAAATGTAGAAAAAAAGAAGATTAATATTTTCCTTTTAAGGAACCAAAATATCTTATCTCTTCTGCTTTTTTATCGGTATTTAATTCTTCAACAGTTGCGTTTAAGTCTATCTCTTCTTTCATTTTATCAAGCTCTTCTTCACAGTAACTCATATGCATATCTGCGCTTATTATAAAAGGTAAATTTTCAATTTTAGTTAATTTTTCAATTTCTTCTTCAACATTTTCACCTTCTATGGTAATAATTATTACGCCTTTTTCTTTATCTCCAAAATGTACTTCACAAAGTCCTGATTCTTGAAGATTTAACCATACGGCGTCATAATTTTCTGGTCTTGTTCTTACAATAATACTTGAAATGTTCATTTTACTCCTTTTATTTTAATTTCCATATTATAATTTCAGCCGGTGAGAAACTTATAATGCTTTTTTCATTTAGGTATTTCATATTATTTAGAGGCATTGTATGTCCTTTTAATAAAAACAGAGGTTTTTTATAAATAGAATAAACCATAATTTGATTTTTTTCATCATACTGAATTGCAAATGTATCAAGTTTTGGAGAAAGGGCTGCGGCGTAAGGTAGGAATTTTGCTTTTAGGGTAACTTTTGTAACTCCTGTATCTGTATAAATTCCAATTCTCATATCGCTGGTTGCGTTTATTATTAAGTTTTGTTGATAATCAAGATTTAATGTTTTATCTTTGTTAAAAGCTATAATTTTTGCAACTTTTTTTCCGTCACTTACCCTTACTACTTTTACAGCTCCGCTTTCATCTCCTATAGCCACTTTTGTTTTAGAGTTGTTTAAAGCATATGTTGAAAATACGTAATTTCCAATTTGTTTTCTATAAATTTGTTTTTTGTTTTTTAAATCATATAGAATAATTTCGTCGCTTAAAAGTCCAAAAAGAATTTTAGTGTTAGTAATATATTTTGCTTTCATTAAAGTATCTTTTGTTGTAAAAATTTTTGTTAATTTATGGGAATTAAAATCAAAAATAAAGAGTATTCTAACAGCATTTTCTCCTTCTGCTAAAATAAGTAAATTTTTTCCATTCGGAGAGATATCTAAAGAATAAATTGGCATAGAGATTAAATCTCCCATAAAGTCGTGAATTTTTGGCAGTTTGAAAGAATATATGCTTTTAAAAGTATTAAAATCTTTAATTACAATTTCTCCGTTTTCAAGTCCGGCGATTAAATAACTTTTGTTATAAGTAATTTTTGAGATGTAATAATCGTATCTTATAAAATTGTGAGGCTTTAGAGTGGTTAATGCAAATAAAAAAGATGCAAAAAGTAAAAATACTATTTTTTTCATAATTTTCTCCTAAAGAGGTTTTGTTTCAATTGCATTAGTAGGACAAACACTAATACAAAACCCGCATCCTGTGCATTTTTCAAGGTCAATTGCGGGATTAAACATTCCATTGTATATTATAGCAGATTCTTCGCAGATATCCTGACAGGAAAAACAGATTGTTTGATTCCATGCAATGCATTTTGAAGGATTTATAATCATTTCGACATTTAGTTTATCTTTTTTGTAAGCTATTGATAAAATGTTATAAGGACATTTTATAGCACATTCATCACAGAATGTACACCCGTTAATTCCAAATTTGATTACAGGGATATCGTTTTCTAAATGTATTATTTTTTCATTGCATGCACTCAAACAATCTTTACTCTCACATTCAACACATTTCAAAAAATCTTCTTTTTTTTTGAAATAAGGAGGAAAGATAAAGGATTTAAAAGGAGAAG
>JAMOSM010000045.1 GCA_027063075.1 Nautiliaceae bacterium
GACTATACTTGTATTCGATAATTATATTAATCTTTATGGAGGATGGGATAAATTTTTTAAAGAATTTCCTAAACTTAAACATAAAGCGGTAGAAAAAAAATGGGTAGTTGAATGTAAAGATTTTGCTATGGCTAAAAAACTAGTGGAAATAAGAGTTGACGTAATTCAATTAGATAAAGTTAGCGTAGAAACTACCGCTTTGATTGTAGAAATGGCTCATGAAAACAATATAAAGGTTTTAAGTGCAGGAGGTATTAACATACAAAATATTGAAGATTATGCAAAAACAGGAGTTGATGGAGTTGTAACCACGGCTCCTTATTTTGCAAAAGGAGCGGATATCAAAGTTAAGATAACTCCGCTTTGATTTTTTTTAGATTTAGTTTTTTGATTATTTCTATAATGGATTTATAATCCGTTCCGTTAAATAAAATTTTTAGAGCATATTTATTGTTTAATTTAATAGCAATTACTCCTTTTTGTAAATTTTTATCGATATAAATTGCAGCATCAAAACCTTTTATTTTTAAATGTTTAATTAAAAAGTCTTTTGAATTTTTATTTACATTAAGTTTTAAAATACCCGGAATTCTCTCTTCTACTCCTATATAAATGATTTTATTCTCGCAGTTGTATTTTTTTATCACTAAAAAGAAATCATTTAATGGGATTGGAGAGTTTTGAACGTCAAAATATCTAAGTTCTATACACTTTCCAAATTCTTTTGGCAAAACAGTATTAAAATTAGTAGATGCAAATAAAAGCCCTCCTGTAAGTAATAAAAATAGTTTTTTCATCATCTCTCCTTAAAAGTTTTTATTATTATAAAACTTTTAGTTGTCTTCTGTCAAGAAAAATAAAAAAAAGAGCTTAAAGATTATTTTTTAGCTCTTTTACCCATCCTTCCATTACTTCATTTGCTATAAGTGCCGGTGCTTCAAGAAATGCTATTTCAAACTTGTCATTATATTCTGTAACTCCTATACTTCTTGGTCTTACAGCTGGAATTTTTCCGTTAGGAAGTTTATTTCCAAAACAAAACATTATAATTTTACAGTCTTTAATTTCTGGATTTATTTCTCCGTCTTTTAAAGAACTTGTATGTGCATAATGGTCAAATTCTCCTATATAAGTACATACAGGATGTGAGTTGATTTTTTCTTTAAAAAACTCAATTATCTCCTGTGATGTTTTATAATGTGTTTCATCTTTATTAACATCTAATACAAAAACAGGATATTTTTCTTGTAAAATCATCTGTTTCATACTTCTCCTTTTTTGGCGCAAGTGTATCAAAAATAAGTTTGGATTATATTAAATATAAGAAAAATTTATTAAAAATTGATATATAATTACAAAAAAAAGGTTTTTCTTGAATAGAAGGGATTTTATTAAGTTCTCATCTTTAGTGCTGTTTTCAACAACTGCCTTTGCAAAGTCTGATTCAAAGCTTTTTATAAAACTTCCGCCTAAAAAGCTTAACTATTATCATATAAAAGGAAAACAAAAAGGAGGAAGAGTTTTATTAATTGGAGGAATTCACGGAAATGAAATAGGAGCTTATAAGGCAAGTGATTTGTTAATAGATAGTGAAATAACAAAAGGTGAGCTTTTAATTATTCCAAGAACTAATTTTACTTCTATTTTGGCAAATGTCAGAGGTTATAACGGCGATATGAACAGGAAATTTGAAAATATTTCAGAACAGGACCCTGATTATTATTATGTTGAAGCTTTAAAAAATATTATTCTTTCATATAAACCTGATGTTGTTATCTCTATGCATGACGGATACGGATTTGCAAATAAAAATAAAAGAGCATGGGGACAGAGCATCGTAATTGATGAGATTGTGTATAAAAATTTTAAGCTTTATAAAAATGCTAGATTTGTAATGGATGAGGCTAATAAAATTGTTAAAAATAAAATAAGTATAATTAATACAAAAACTTTTAGTGGATTTTATCATCAAGAGCAAAAAAAAGCGCTTACAGGATGGTGTTTGAAAAACGGTATTGAAGCTTATTGTATAGAAGCAAGCAAGCAGTTAGAAAGTTTAGAGGATAAAATTTATACTCATTTTGCGATGTTAAAGGGATTTTTTGAACTTTACAAAATAGAAATTAAAAATTTTGATGATATTGCGGAAAATATCAATAAATATTTGATTTTAAAAAAACCAAGGCTGGTTTTGGATATAAACGGTAGAAAAATAGAAGTTAAAAACAGAGAAATCTTAAAAGTTAAAAGGGGCAGTGTTATAGAAGTTACTGAAATTGACGGACACAGGGGTGATTATCTGGTTCCAAGGGGAGTTAATTTAAACTGGAGGAGTTTTCATTTTAGCAATTTAAATTTTGACATTAAAAGAGATTATGAAAAAATTTTTTCAATAAATATAAAAAGGATATAAATGGCGTATGAATTAATAATAAATGAAAAAGAGAAAACAATAGAGATTCATTCTGATTTGTGTGATGTGCTTATGGATAAAAAAGATAATTTTGAATTGAATAATGTTTTAGAGTATATTCATCTTATGAATTTTGATGAGGTTGATGAATTTTTGTTAAAGGATGAATATAAAGAGTTTGAAATAATTTACTGTGAAGAGTGCAAACCTAAAGAAAATAGAGCTGTTTTAGATGAGGAATATGATGATTTTTATGAAGAATTCCCAGAAGATGAGGATATAGACGATAGCAGATGCGATATATTTTGATATAATAAGGAAAAAAGGAGAAGATATGTTTAAAGAATGTTGTCCTGAATTAATTCCTGTTATGGAAGAGCTTGCGGCAAAAAATCCTCATATTGATAAACTTATTCAAAGACATAAAGAGCTTAATAAAATTATTGATGAAGTTGAAGCTGGAAGAGAACATATGGATGATTTAGAACTTGATAAACTTAAAAAAGAGAAACTTCATATAAAAGACGAGATATATCAGGCAGTGCTTGAATATAAAAAACAAAAAGAGGGATAATCTCCCTCATATTACTCTAATAATTTAATTGCAATTTCTGTTAATTTGTTTCTATATATATTTTTTAAATCTACCCAAGCAAGTGCTTCATGAGGCAGGACTTGTTGAAGTCTAAAAAGCCCGCTATCCTGTTTTTGTATAGTTGAATATGTTTGGTGAATGTCTCCGAGTAAAAATAATTTACTTCCCTCACTCATACGTGAGAGTATCATACTCATATATTCTCTTGTTACAAGTTGAACTTCATCAACGATTAAAATTTCTCCTTCAAGTATTGAGACTCCTTGAATCATATTTAAAGGGATTATTTCAAATTTTTCAAAAAAAAGTCTGTTTTTAATAGAGTCGTAGTTTTCGCCTTTTATGCCTCTGTAAAGATAATTTAAAGCGCTTAAAAAGCCTCCTGCCCATTCAAGCATCTTTTCATCTTTGCTTCCCGGTAAAAAACCTATATCATAATCACTACTAATTCCTATTGGCGGACGAGTAATAAAAATTTTTTTGTTTGTAAGGGCAAGGGCCGTTGCGGTTGCAAGAAGTGTTTTTCCGCTCCCAAAACGTCCTGTAAGAAGGGTTGCAGGAGAGCTTACCATTGCATATATTGCACATTTTTGGTAAATATCAAGAGGGGAAAAAATTTGAGCGTTTTTAATTCTAAGTTTTGATGTTTCAGGGATGTTATCAATTCTTTCAATTGAGTTTTTTATTGGATTATAACAGTATGCAAGTTCTCTTAATCCGTCATTTGTTATAACAAAATCCCATTCCTGAAGTTTATGGTTAAACTTTTCTTTTATATATTTTTTAAATCCTTCAACGTCTTTATTTTCGCCTAAAAAATGACCAAATTCAAATTCTTTATCTTCTATTATTATAGCTTCCTCCTTTCATCTTCATAGAAAAATCTTTAAAAGTTGCCTGATGTATAATAGCTCCGCTGCTTATTGCGTCAATTCCGGTTTTAATATATTCTTGAATATTTTCTAATGTAATATTTCCGCTTGCTTCTAAGAATACGTGAGGATAGTGTTTATTTCTTATATCAACCACTTTTTTAATATCTTCATAATTCATATTATCACACATTACAATATCAGCACCAGCTTCCATAGCTTCAATTGCCATATCAACGCTTTCGCATTCAACTTCTATTTTTGTAGTAAATGGAATTTCTTTTCTTGCAATATGTAAGGCTTCTGTAATTGATTTAAAATTGGCAAGATGGGTATCTTTTAGCATTAAACAGTCATCAAGCCCGAGCCTATGATTTGTAACCCCTCCGCATTTTGCCGCATATTTTTCAAAAATTCTAAGTCCCGGTCTTGTTTTTCTGGTATCTAGAATTTGAATTTTGCCTTTAGTTTTTTTTACAAACTCATAGGCATTGCTTGCAATACCGCTTGCGTGTTGGAGTATATTTAATATTGTCCTTTCAACAGATAGTAAATCTTTTACATTGCCATATACTTCAAAAATTACATCTCCTTTTTTATATTCACTTCCGTCTTCAAAAAAGAAATCAAATTTTATATCAGCAATTTCACTAAAATATTTAATATACTCAATTCCCGCTACAATTCCTTCGCTTTTTGCAATAACTTTTGCATTAGAAATTCCGTTTAAAAGGGGTCTTGCTAAGTCTCCTCTTCCTATATCTTCATTTAGTGCATTTTTTAAAAAATCTATTATTTGATGTTTCATTAAATTCATGACAGCTCCATCATACGATTTAGTGCTTTTAGGGCATTTTCTTTGATATTTTCATCAACTTTTATTTCATTATACGGTTTTCCTTTATCAATTGCTATTAGCAAGTCATGAAGTTCTTTTAATGTAGTTTCGTTCATACTCGGACATTCAGGTTTTGTTGAGCTTAAGATATAGATGTTTGGATTGATATCCCTTTTCATTCTATGAACGAAGTTATACTCAGTCCCGATTGCCATTAAATCGTTTTTGTGCTCTTTTACATAATTTAGTATCTGAGATGTGCTTCCTACAAAGTCTGCCATTTCGCAAACTTCCGGGGAGCATTCCGGATGAACAACTATTTTTATTTCAGGATATTTTTCTTTATAAAACTCAACGTGTTCTGGCATAAAAAGCTGATGAACGCTACAGTGCCCGTTAAAACAGATAATATCAGCCTCTTGCCAGTTTTTTTCTCCTATAATGCTTGAAGTGACATTAAGCATTTTAGCTACATTTTGCCCTAAGTTTTTATCAGGCAGGAAAAATACCTTTTTGCCTTGGTCTAATGCTGAGGATACTATTTTTTTGGCATTTGAGCTTGTGCAGGTTAATCCTTCAAGTTTTCCTACAATGGCTTTAATTTCTGCAGATGAGTTTATGTATGTAATTGGAATAAATTCTATATTATTTTCTTTTAAAAGTTTAATATTATCCTCTACTTTTTCTTTCTCAGCCATTCTTGCCATAGAACAGCTTGCAAGGCGGGGCATATATACGGGAATATTTGGGTTTAATATTTTTGCACTCTCGCCCATAAAGCTTACGCCGCAGAAAATCAAAGGGTTTTTGAGTTTACTTGTTTTTTTTGCAAGTTCTAAACTATCCCCTGTTAAATCTGCAATGTCAAAAATTTCATCTTTTTGGTAATAGTGGGCTGCAAGGGTTATGTTGTGTTTTTTTAATAGTTCTTTGACTTTATCTACCATAAAAAGCCTTTTTAAAGAATTTTACCAAATTTAAAGTATAATTTCATAAAAAAGGATAAGAATGCATAATCTTTTGTGGTATTTAATTGCATATTTAGTAGGTGGAATTCCTTTTGGATATTTAATTGCAAAATATTTTGCAGGTATCAATATAAAAGAGCACGGCAGCGGAAATATAGGTGCTACAAATGTTTTAAGGGTATTAAAAGAAAAGGAGCCGAAAAAAGCAAAAAAACTTGCGGCAATTACCCTGTTTTTAGATGCTTTTAAAGGGGCTGCAGTTATACTTGCGGCAAAACTATTTGGGGTTTGTGATGCAACTCTTTGGACTATTGCTGTTTTAGCGGTTATAGGGCACTGTTTTTCTCCTTTTTTAAAATTTGAAGGGGGAAAAGGCGTTGCCACAACACTTGGGGTAATGCTTGTTTTGATACCAAAAGCGGCACTTGTTGGAGTAATTGTATGGTTTATTATGGCAAAGACTGTTAGAATTTCTTCCCTTAGTTCTTTAGTGGGGATTTTAGCAGGAATTGCAAGTGCTTATATTTTATATCCTAATCTTTCAATTCAATCGTATGCTCCACTTTGGATTATAGCATTTATTGTAATTTATAAACACAAAGAAAATATTTATAGATTAATTACAGGTCAGGAAAAAAGGGTTGTGTAATGTATAAAATTGTTATAGAAGAGCTTAGTTTTAAGGCAATTCTTGGTCTTTTAGAAAAAGAGAGAAATGAAGAGCAGCTTGTGGTTGTTGATTGTAAGATTGAGTATGAGGATAAATTAAATTATGTAGATTATTCAAAAGTCTGTGATGTAATTCAAAATATGATTATTCAAAATCAGTATGTTTTAATAGAAGATGCGGTTGATGATATTGAAAAGAAATTAAAAGAGATGTTTCCTCAAATGAGAGAACTTTATTTAAAAATAACAAAACCCGAAATATTAAAGAATGCTTTAGTTGGGGTTGAAATTTTAAGAAAATATTAATTTTTGGTATAATATTTTAAATTTCTATGGGCGTTTGCAAAAAGGAGAATTATGCGTCTTTTAGTTGTAGAAAAAGATGAGACATTAAACGATTTAATAACAAAATCTTTAAATGAAGCGGGTTATAAAACAGATGAGGCTTTTACGATAAAAGATGCTAAATATTTTTTGGATATAAGGCATTATAATTTAATTATAGTAGATTCTAATTTTGGCAATAGTGAAGTTTTTAAGTTTATAGATTATGCAAAGGGGCTTTTTCCTTTAATTAAAATTATAGTAATTTCAGATGACCCTTCAATTGAAAGTGAAATAAAAACTCTTAAGATGGGGGCTGATGATTATATTAAAAAACCTATTCATTTTGATTTACTTATAACAAGAGTGAATGTTGCTTTAAGAGGTGGAAAAGATTATATAAAAATAAAAGACTTAATTATTGTAAAAGATGAAGAAAAGGTAATTTATAAAGGTCAGGAGTCTTATTTAAAAGGAAAAGCATTTGAGGTTTTTATGCATTTAGCAAGGTATCCAAACCAGGTTATCTCAAAAGAGCAGCTTCTTGACGCCATTTGGGAAGAACCGGAACTTGTAACTCCAAATGTTATTGAAGTTGCTATAAATCAGATACGCCAAAAGGTTGACAAAGTTTTTAAAATTGATACAATTAAAACCATTCGCCGAAGAGGCTATAAATTTTCATATCCAAAGGAGTAGTATGTCACTGAAAATAACTGAAGAGTGTATCGCGTGTGATGCGTGTGTGGATGAGTGTCCAAACGGGGCGATTGAACCGGGTGATCCTATTTATGAAATAGACCCTGATTTATGTACAGAATGTATCGAATACGGAGGAGAGCCTCAATGTGTTCAGGTATGTCCTGTCGATGCAATTGTACCGGACCCTGATAACGTAGAAACGGCAAAAGAACTAAAGCTAAAAGCAGAGCTTATTCATAAAGATGAAGAGTAATGGCAAAAGTAACGGCTGTAATCGATATAGGTTCAAATTCTGCCAGAATGGCAGTATTTAAAAAAACCAGCCGTTTTGGCTTTTATCTTCTTCGTGAAGAAAAATCTAAAGTCAGAATAAGTGAAAGAGCCTATGAAAACGGGGGAAATTTACAGGATTTTGCGATTGAAAGAGCTATAAAGGCGCTTAGGGAGTTTCTTTTAATCGCAAAGTCTCTGAAAGCAAGAAAAATTCTCTGTGTTGCAACGTCAGCCGTTCGTGATGCTCCGAATAGAGCAGAGTTTATAAAACGCGTTAAAGATGAGCTTGGACTTAAGATTAAAGTAATTGACGGAGATAAAGAGGCTTTTTTTGGGGGAGTGGCTGCTGCAAATCTTTTATATGAAAAAAACGGAGTAACTATCGATATTGGTGGTGGTTCTACCGAACTTGCATTGATTCGAAATAAAAGAATAGAATCTACTATTTCTCTTAAACTTGGTACCGTTAGATTAAAAGAGCTATTTTTTGATAAAGGCGATATAAAAGGTGCAAGAGCCTACATTAAAGAAGAAATAAAAAGACTAGGAAATATTTTTAATTCAAAAAAAGTATTTGGTATCGGCGGGACGATAAGAGCACTTTCTCAGGCTATTATGAAAAGAATGGAATATCCTCTTGATATTCTTCACGGATTTACCTACAACGTTAAAAAACAAAAAGAGTTGCTTGAACGCATTATAAAAATGAGTGATGAAGAACTTTTAAAAGCTGGGATTAAACCGGAAAGACTTGATGTTATAAGACCGGGTACTCTTATTTTTTTAGAGCTGCTTGAATATTTAGACGCAAAAGAAGTAATTACAAGCGGTGTTGGGGTAAGAGAAGGGGTGTTTTTAACCGATATGTTAAGAAACGACAATTACAGGTTTCCTGATAATTTTAACCCGTCTGTGAGAACTATTATGGATGTTTATCAGATTGACAAAAAGATTGCCTCATATGAAACTAAAATAGCTTTGGAAGTTTTTGATTTATTAAAAGATGATTTTAAGCTTGATGATAAATATAAAATGCATCTCACTTATGCCATCAAGCTCTCCCGTGCCGGAGAGTTAGTAGATTTTTACGAAGCTCATAAGCATACCGATTATATTTTGTTAAATTCCCTACACTATGGGTTTAGACACTGCGACAGGCTTTTGATTTCTAAAATCATACGTTATTATAAAAGAAAAAAAATCAAGAAAAAAGAGATAGAAAAATTTAAATGTCTTTTACCGAAAAAAGATATAATAGAAAAGCTATGTAATATTTTCTGGGTGGCAAAACTTGTTAATATCAATCTTTCTATGCCAAAAGTTAATATAAAAAAAGAGGGCAAAAAAATTGTCGTAAAAGGTGAAAATTTATATCTTGCAAAAGAGCGCTCAAAGACAAGAGAACTGTTTTTTGATTTAAAGATAGAAGATGAGTAGTAAAAAAGTTTTGGTTTTATGCACAGGTAATAGCTGCAGGAGCATTATTGCCGAAGCTGTTTTAAAGGCTGAGGGGATTAATGCTGTGAGTGCCGGTGTAGAAGCTAGCGGCAGAGTAAATCCTAACGCTAAAAAAGTTTTAGAAGAAAATGGAATCTGGAGAGATGAGTTTTATTCTAAAACAGTTGATGAGGTGATTGATGAAGATTTTGATTTAGTAGTAACGGTATGTGATAATGCTAAAGAGACCTGTCCTGTATTTCCAAAAAAAACAAAAACTATTCACATACCTTTTGAGGACCCTGATGGGAAAGAGTATGAAGAGTTTATAAAAACTTTTGAAGAAATTTATAAAAAGCTTTTGCCTATAGTCAAAAAGAACTTGATAAGCTAAAAGCAAAAAACCGGGAATTATTGTATTTTATCTCTTAGTTCCTCATCAAGAACTTTTTTCATTTTTTTACCTAATTTTTTATAAACTATTGTAAAAACAGAAACAATTACTACAACCCAAAAACTGCTTTGAAGGGTTTGAGGATTGTAAATTAAATTATATCCTATTAAAACCCCGGCTGAAACAAAACAAAGAAATGTTCCAAGCAATGCTAAAAAGGGGTTTGAGTGTGTAATATTTCTTAATTTAAAGTTTGCTAGATTAACAAGCCCAAAAATTATTAAAAATCCAAAACTTCTTGCAACTGAAATATTTTCTATATTAAAACTTGTAGCAAAGATAATTGCAAGGAGTCCAAGTATAATCATTCCTTCATATCCGTTTTTTACTCTTTTTGCAAACTCTTTTGGAATTTCACCAAGTTTTGCAATTAAATATCCGGCTCTTCCAGCTCCATAAATTGTTGCATTAATAGCACTTGCAGTTGAAATCATTGCTGCAATGGCAATAATAATAAATCCAGCTTTTCCAAGCATAGGTTCAGCGGCAATTGCTAAAACATAATCCTGTGCTTTTTTTGCAGTTTCAAAATCAACGTTTGCAATTGTTACAATTGCAATACTGACATATAAAAAAATTACAAAAACAACACTTGCATAAAAAGCTTTTGGAAGTGTTGTTTCTGGGTTTTCTACATCTTTTGCAGAATTTGCAATAAGCTCAAAGCCTTCATATGCCACAAAAATAATAAGTCCTCCGGTTACTATTTTTATAAAATTCTCCTAGTATTCAGGAGATAGCCTTTCAAAATGTTGTGCGCTGAAAAAACCTATTGCTATAAATACAAGTAAAATTCCAACTTTTGTATAAACCAAAATATCTTCGGCTTTTCCTGTAAAGAGTGATCCCATTAAATTGATAATAATAAATATACTAATAACAAAAACAGCCAGGGTTTTGTGAAGCCAAGGCACTTCGTGTCCTGTAATTAAAGCACTTCCGTAACTCCCAAAAGCTGATGCATAAAGTGCTAACATTATCACATAAGATATTAACAAAAGATTATTTACAATTGATGAAAAGGTATTGTTTCCAAATGCCTGGACAATATACTCAATACTCCCGCCTTCACTTGGATATTTTATAGAAAGTTTTGCATATGAATATGCAGTAACAAGTGCAATAAATCCTGCTATTAAAAAGGCAAAAGGAGCGGCTCCTTTTGCAAGGTCTATTGTTAATCCTAAAACGGCAAAAATTCCGCCTCCCACCATTCCTCCAACACCTATACTAAATGCTTCAAGAAAGCCAAGTTTTTTATTTCTCATTTTATCTCCTTAAAAACTGGCTCCTAAAGAAAATTCAAACCTTTGCAAGTCGTCATCCTTTTCACTTTTAATAGGCCACGCCCATATAAAGCTAAGAGGTCCCATAGGGGTAATCCAGTCAATCTGGAATCCGTAAGAGCTTCTTGTAATATTTAATTTATCTTCTCCTACTGCTCCATAATCAATAAATCCGGTTAGCCAGATTTTGCTTTTTTCATTTAGAGGTGTTGAAATTTCAGGACCAGTTACAAATTCATATTTACCTCCTATTTCATTTCCTTCTTCATCTTTAGGTGAAATAGAATACCAGTTGAATCCTCTTATTGTTTTGGCTCCTCCTAAATAAAATTTTTCGTTTATAGGAAGATATCCGTTCTTTATAATAGCTCCTGCTACTACCCTGTATTTTAAAACGGCGGTTGTTTTATATGTTTTGTTGGTTAAAGGATAAAAGTATTTAGCCCTTGTAATAGTTTTTATATACTTTTCATCACCTCCAAGTCCTGCTATTTCACTGCTTATTCTTGCAATTGTACCTTTAGTCGGGAAAAAGTAATCGTCTGTGTTGTTATAATTTACTCCAAGTGTTATGTAACTTTTTGTACTTTCAGGTTTTATATATTCGGTTGTGCTGTAATCACTCAGTTTTGTATTAACATATCCGTATGTAATGTCTGCGGTTGTAAATCTGTTTAGCATTTTACCGCTTCCTATATAGCCACCTTTTTGTTTTGATGTGTATGAAATCCCCTCAAATGTAGTATTGTAAATACCTGCATTTAGAGAATATTTACTATCAAGTACCCGTGGGTTATAAAGTGAAATTTTATAAGTCCTTGACACAGAACTGATATCAGCACTTACAGATAAACTCTGTCCGCTGCCAAAAACATTTTTTTCACTTACAGAGAGAGTAAATCCAAGTTTTGTATAACTTCCATAGCTTATTCCGGCTCTTAAAGTTCCGCTTAGACCGTCTTTAGCAGTTACAATTAAGTCTATTAAGTTATTTGAGATTTTTTGCTCTTTTATTTCTACTTTTTCATAATATCCTTTTCTTTTTAAAGCATTTATGCTGTCTTTATAATTTGTATAAGAGTATTTGTCTCCTGGTGCTAAATAGATATTTCTTCTAACTACCCTATCAAGTGTTTTATTGTTTCCTTTAATAATTACATTTCTTATATAGACTATCTCTCCTGGGATTACTTTATAAATTATAGAAGTTTTATTGTTTTCTTTTTTTATCTCAGGATATACTTTTGCATAAGCGTAACCTTTATCCATAAAAGCGTGCTGAATATCTTCTAAGTCTTTTCTAAGGGCTGAGACGTTAAAATATTTGTCGGGTTTTAGTTTTAGTTCAGGGAGTTTTACCTTTATATCTTTAGGGTATTCTATTTTTACCTCTTTTACTAAGTATCTTTTTCCTTCTTTTACTTTAAAATCAATGTCTGCAAAATAACTATCTAAGTTTGTGTTTGCAATAGGTAATGAAACTTTTGAGTCCATATATCCTAAATTGTATAAATAATCTTGAAGTGCCTTTTTATCCTGAAGGAGTTTATATAAGTTTAGCTCTCCGCTATTTGCAAATGGCAAAATACTAAAAAACGTTCTTGGACGGTTTTCTATTTCATCTAAAAGAGCGCTTTTAGGCAGTTTTGTTCCATAAAAATTTACACTTCTTATAATAACTTTTTTGCCTTTTTTTACTATTATTTGAAGTTTTACACGGTTATTTTTAATCGGAATGATATCTATTTTTACAACTGTGTTGAAATACCCTTTTGAAGTATAAAACTGTTTTATAAAATTTTTTAGTTTTTTTATCTTTTCTTCTGTTAAAATTTCGCCTTTTTTAGGAAAAAGGTTTTGTTCTTTTAAAGTGTTTTTTAAATCTTCTGAAACATTAACTGTTTCAACTTGTGCAATTGTAGGCTTTTCTTTGCATATAAATGTTAAAATTCCGTTTTTATAATCTGCTTTTATAGTTTCAAAATAGCCTGTGCTGTAAAGGGCTTTTATACTATTATCTATTTTTGTTATATTAAATTCTGAATTAGGAGAAACTTTTATTAAAGTATTTGCGCTGATAGGAGATATATGTATAAGTCCTTGATATTTTATTTCTTTGATTTCTTTTGCAAAAAGTAAAAGGGGAGCTATTAACAATATAGATTTTTTCATTTGTCTCCTTATAATTTATAATAAGCAAAATTATAACGTATTTGTGATATAATTTTCTTAAAAAGAGGTTAAATGACTTGTGCGATAGTTGGTTTAGGACTTATGGGTGGAAGTTTTGGTCTTGCTATGAGAGGTTATTTTGATAAAATAGTTGGTATTGACCACAATAAAGCCCATCAGCTTGATGCTATAAAACTTGGGCTTGTTGATGAGATTATCTCTATTGATGAAATTTCAAAAGCGGATGTGATTATCCTTGCAATTCCTATAAGGGGAATTATCAGTACTTTAAAAAAACTCTCAACTCTTGACTTAAAAGAAGATGTAACGATTATAGATTTTGGTTCTACTAAAGAGTCAATTATTAACGAATGTCCTAAAAACATAAGAAAAAACCTTGTTGCATCTCATCCTATGGCAGGGACTGAATACTCAGGTCCAAATGCCGCTATTGCCGATTTATATAAAAATAAAATAATGGTTGTTTGTAATATTGACAAAAGCGGTGAAAAACAGGTAAAAACAGCTTTTGATATATTTAATCATCTTGAAATGAAAATAAAAGTAATGGATGCAAAAGAGCACGACCGTCATGCAGCTTTTATTTCCCATATGCCTCATATTGTCTCTTTTTCAATAGCAAACGCCGTATTAAACCAAGAAGACAAAGAACATATAGTAACCCTTGCAGCCGGAGGTTTTAGGGATATGAGCCGCCTTGCAAAAAGCAATCCTGATATGTGGAGGGATATTTTTAAAGAAAATAAACAAAATCTTTTAGATTCTATTGATGCGTTTAAAGAAGAGTTAGATAAAGCAAAAAAACTGATTGAAAATGAAAAGTGGGAAGAGCTTAGAGACTGGATGGCAAAAGGAAACGAGCTTCATAAAATTATGTAATGAAGTTTAGTTAGTAGAAGTTATTTCTTTAAAAAATTCACATATATTTACATTTAAAACTTTAGAAATTTTGTATAAATGCTCTAAGTTAAAATGTTTTCCATATCTTACATTCTCACAATTTGAGTAAAAGGCTACTGATTTTATTCCTATTTCTAATGCTAGTTCAAGTTGAGAATATCCTTTTGTTAGTCTAAATTTTTTAACATTTTCTCCAACTTTTTTATAAAAGTCATAAATATTTTTTTCTTTCATTTATATCCTATAGGATAGTATTGACAATAAAATTTTAAAAAGATATAATTTATTTGTCTTTATCCTATAGGATAAAAAGAGAAGGAGAAAGAATGCAAATTAATGTAGGAAGTCTTATTTATGCTATTTTGTCGATAATATTGGCAAAAGTTATTGTGACTTATTTGGTGCCAGTATTAAAAGATACTTTTGATTTAACTCAAAAACAAGAAAATTGGATTTTTTTATTAACTGTTTGGGCAATGGGATATTGGGGATATGCCCTTAAGTTATGGATTGTAAGAGAAATGAAAAAAAATTGGATTGTAAGAGAAATGAAAAAAAATGAAGGGAAAGAAAATGTTTCTAATGTTACTGAATAAAGAAGAAAAAGAATTGTTTTTAAATTTAGCAATTCATATTGCAAGTGTAGATAATGATTTTACGGACAAAGAGAAAGAAAAAATTAAAGTTTTTTGTAAAGAGATGGAGATTGAATGTGAAGATTTTATTACAAAATTATCGTTAAATGATGTTTTAGACAAGCTTAGTTTTTTAGAAGTTTTTAAGAAAAAAATTGTGTTATTAGAAATAGTATGTTTAATGTTGGTAGATGGTTTAGTTAAAGAAGAAGAAAAGGTATTAGATCAGATGATTGAGAAGTTTGGTTTAGATATTTCACTAAAAGATAAAATGATTAAATGGTGTCAAGAGTATAATCACTTATTATTACAAGGTTACTTATTAATTGGTGAGGAGGTAAAAAATGGCTGATTTAGAAAAATATAGTTCAGAATTTAGTGATAGTAGTTTTTTTGATAAAGTAACAAATTTTGCAAAAAAAGCGGGATGTGGATTATTAGAAAAAGCTTTTACATTGTATTATACAGCTAAAGATCCAGATACATCTACAAAAGCTAAAGCTATTATTTATGGAGCTTTGGGATATTTTATTATTCCTTTAGATGCTATTCCAGATGTGACTCCTGTAGTAGGTTTTAGTGATGATTTAACAGCTCTTGCTACTGCTT
>JAMOSM010000046.1 GCA_027063075.1 Nautiliaceae bacterium
GTCAGACTTGTTAAGAGCCTCTTCTAAAATTTCATCGCACGCATATTTTTTTTCTTTTTTTTCTTTTTTTTCTTTTTTTTCTTCTAAATTCTCATTTACATTTACATTATCATTTACATTTACATTTACATTGCTTCCGTTTTGCTTGGTAGGTTGCTTATCGTTTGCTTGTGAGGTTGCTTGTTGTTTGCTATCAAGGTTGCTTTCACTTTGCTTGGTAGGTTGCTTATCGTCTGCTTTTTCTTTGTTTGCTTTTTTGGCTTCAGCGCCTTTTTTACCGGCTTCATATTTTTTATTACTTGCTTCAAGTGTAGGTTTAGCCATTAAAAATATAGCTTTTGCAGTGTTTGGTAATTCATCCGTAATATCATTACCGTTAAACATAAATTCAAAAATAGCTCTATACGCATCAGCTCTTTGGCTTTTAGGTAATAGTTCAATCGCTTCATAATAGCTTCTATAAAACACAAAACTATCTCTTTGCATTTTTGTCTCTTTTTCGGTATAATTCATCTTACATCCTTTCTCGATATTTCGTAGACCCTTAAAAATGTCCTTGAACCCTCTTCTTTTATACGGTCTACGATTTTTATTAATCCTGCGTTTCTTAATTCCGTAAATCTCCCTGAAATAGCGTTTAACGGCTTTTTCAAATACTTTGCAACCTGTTTGCTTGTTGCTCTGCCTAAAACGCATAACGCTTCATAAACTTCCTGCTGTCTTTTTGTTAAAACACCTGATTTTTTTAGGTATTCGTATGCTTCTAAACTTGTTTCAGCTATTTGTCGCATGTGTAGATCCTTTTTGTTGGGTGTTTTTGGCTGTTTCAATAATTTTTAAAAGCTCCTCTGTTGAAATACCAATATATTCTGCAACTGCTCTTATAAAATATGGGGGTATTGTTTTTCTTAAAAGCCAGTTATTAACTCTTTGAGGTTTAACTTTTAAATAATTAGCCAATTTAGTAGTAGAGACATTTTTTTCTTTAAAAAATTTTCTCAACATTTTTTATACCTTTTTTAAACGCATTATATACAATGTGTATATTATTGTCAAGATTATGTTTATTGTGTTTTTTATACTAAAAGTGTAAAATTAAGCAAAAAACAACCGATTTTGTTTAAAAAGGAGATTTTATGGTTGAGAAAATCAAGTCTTTAATAAAAGAAAAAAAAAATTAAAAAAAGCGATTTAGCCAAATATTTAAATATTACACCGCAAAGATTAAATAATTGGTTTTTAAGAGGAAATATACCATCTGAATACATTCCAAAAATTGCAAATTTTTTAGGTGTTTCAACAGATTATTTATTAGGCAATGATTTACCGTCAATTGTTACAAATGCTCCAGTTATAAATAATATAAATTCTCATATTCTAAACTCCCACATCTCCATAAACGACGCAATAAACTCACTCCCACCGGAAGTCGGAGCAGTTGTTAAATATATGATGGAATTAAATGAAAAAGAGAGACTTGAATTTATGACCTGCGCTATTAGTAATTGTAAGAAATTAAACAAAGATTAAGCAAAAATATGATACAATTTTATAAAAAAAGGTTACTATTGACTGCACTTGAAGTTAGTAAATATTTCTTAAGAAAAATAGATAAAGAAAGTTTTGAATTATACGATAACGGTATTAGTAACCTTAAAATGCAGAAACTTCTCTTTTTTGCTCAACAAACTTTTTTTTCTGTTTATAATAAACCTCTATTTAAAGAAGATATGGAAGCTTGGCAATTAGGTCCTGTTGTTCCAAAAGTTTATCATCACTATAAAATCTATGGTAGAAACAATATAGATATTTTTCAAGAAAATTTACAAATAGATAATTTAGATTGGAATATCATGATGATTTTAGACTTTGTATATTTAAAATATGCTAAATATACTGCTTATGCATTAGTAGATATTACTCATTCTTTACCTTGTTGGATAAATAATATTAACAAAAAAATTCCACTAAATGCAATATATTCAGAAACTATTAAAAACGAATTTTTAAATTTTAAAAAAGAGTTAAATACAATATCGGAGCTAAATATTGATATTTGAAGAGAGAATTAATAAAATTACCAACAAACTCTTAAATCAAAATTTTTCTAATGAAGTAAAAGAATTAATACAAATATCTCACAATTATATTTTAACTTTATGTGTGCAGTTTAGATTTATGGAATTTAATAAAAGTTTATTAAAAAAAGAAAAAATTCAAAGTTTTATTTGTCAAATAATTAATATTATTGAATATGAAAATTTACATATAAGTTCTATTTATATACTAAATGTATACATAAAACATATTTCCGATTATGAAATCAACATTTCTTACATTAAAACAAACTTTAAAAAACTAATATTTACAATTTCAAATTGTGAAAAAGACTTAAATATTTTAATTCTATGCAAATGAAATTTTCAAATTTATTACTCAAAGAAATTGATAAAAAAAGAATTTT
>JAMOSM010000047.1 GCA_027063075.1 Nautiliaceae bacterium
GCTTTTTTTGCAATAAATTACGTCTTAACACTGCCTATAAATATATGGGAAAAACATATAGATAAAAGATTCGGGTTTAACGTTGCTCCTTGGAAGATGTTTTTTGTCGATGAAATTAAAAAAATTTTTTTATTTATAATATTCGGAGGGGCTTTTTTTGCGGGCCTTATTTATTTCATTGATAATTTTCAAAACTGGTGGTTGTATGGATTTGTATTTACGTTTGGTGTGGTTATATTAATTAATCTTTTATATCCTTTTTTTGCACAGATGTTTAATAAATTTACACCTCTTGAAGATGAAGAATTAAAAGATGCAATTGAAGAAATGATGGCTAAAGTCGGCTTTAAAAGCAGTGGAATATATGTAATGGACGCAAGTAAAAGGGATACTAGGTTAAACGCTTATTTTGCTGGATTCGGTAAAACTAAAAGAGTAGTGCTTTTCGATACGCTTCTTAAAAAGCTAAATAAAGATGAAATATTGGCTGTATTAGGACATGAGCTTGGGCATTTTAAACATAAAGATATATTTAAAAATATTGCTGTAGTTGGCGTTATGCTTTTTATATTGTTTGCAATATTTGGCAATCTTCCGGATACTCTTTTTAAAGAGCTTATGGTGCCTAAAATAGGAGCGAATATTATTATTTTGGCATTGCTTTTCAGTGAAGTGATTTTCTTTGTATTGCAGCCGTTTGTAAACTTTGTAAGCAGACACAACGAATTTGCGGCAGATGAAATGGGAAGCGAACTTGTAAGCAAAAAAGACCTTGTAAACGCACTTAAAAAACTCGTAAGTGAAAACAAACATTTTCCAAGGGTAAGTAAACTTTATTCATTTATTTATTATTCACATCCGCCGATTCTTGAAAGACTTGAAAAGCTGGAGAATGAAAAATGAAAGTATTTATTACAGGAATCAGCAGGGGAATAGGTTATGGACTAGCAAAATACTATATTGAAAATGGGGATGAAGTTTATGCGATAGGCAGAAAAAATCCTTTTCGAGAAGCTGTTAAATTTTATAAACTTGATATAAGTGCTTATGAAAAAATACCTCATGCTATTGAATCTCTTGGAATTGATAAACTTGATCTTGCAATTTTAAACGCAGGAATTTTGGGTGAAATTAAAGAGATGAAGCATTGGAGCGTAAAAGAGCTTCAAAACATATTTGACATTAATGTCTGGGCTAATAAAGTTTTAATAGATGAGCTTTTTCCATTTACTGATAAAATTGTAGTAATGAGCAGCGGGGCGGCTGTAAACGGTAATCCTGGTTGGGGAGGATATTCTTTAAGTAAGTGTGCGGTAAATATGATGGTCAGTATTTATTCAAAAGAGATTGATTCTAAAATATACGCCCTGGCTCCCGGGGTTATCGATACCGACATGGTAGCAAAGGTAATAAGCGGCGATCATTCTAAATTTCCGAGTCTAACCAGGGTTGAAGCCGGAAAGGTGGGTTTGGCAGAAGGTGTAAAAAGAATAGTTAAAACAATTGAAAAACTGGATAATTTTGAAAGCGGCAGTTTTGTGGATGTGAGGCTGGTTTAATTAAGTTCCGAAAAAAAATTTAGCCTGTAAAGTTTATCGTAAAAATAATAACAGTTTTTTAATGATAGTATATACTTAAAGTATAAACTAAGGAAATGAAATGATTGTAAGTGCAAAAGATTTAAGGTTTAAAATTTCAATGTTATTTGATATGTTAAGTAAGGGAGAAAAAAATAATTATTACATAAAAGAAGGCTAAACTTATTCCTATTAATGAAGATAAAAAAGAGAAGATATAGCTTTTTGAATGTGGAGAGATAGAAAAATCGAAATAGTTACATTAAGAAAAAATAAGTATAAAAACAAAAATAAAATTGAAATTATTAGATTGAATTTTGAGTATAGGAGAGAAATTCAAAGAAGATAGAAAATAACAATAAGGATTAATAATGTTTAAATGTGAAAAATTTAAAAAAGAGGTTTTGAGTAAAGATAATTCTCATTTATTTACTTATTTTATATATTTGTTAGATAAGAATGATTTTATCTCTCGTGATGAGATTGAAAAAATGCTTGAAGAAGAATTTAGTGAGTATAAAAAATATAAGACAAAAGCAAGGTTAGCTATTAATAATTTTTCACAGTCTTTAACTCATTCCGGTTGGAAAAATAATACAGAAAATTTAAAAAATGTGTCCTAAAAAAGGTTGACAGATCAATATCTACAAAAGGTAAAATTTACATATTTGATTACCCTAAAAAATTGCAGGGATACACTGTGTATCAAGATTATAGAATTAAATATTATAAGGCCGGTTCAAAGAAAAATAAATGAAAAGATATCTTTTTTTATTTATATCTGTGGTAGGAGCAATTGCATTTGCGATAATCTTTGCAGTCGGTTTAAATTTAATTAAAACAAAAGAATATATAGAT
>JAMOSM010000048.1 GCA_027063075.1 Nautiliaceae bacterium
ATGACACGTGATAGTGAAATTGTAGCAACTGCAATTGGTATAATTTCAACAGGAAAAATAATTTTTAGCAAAGGTTTAGTTACCAGATTAACTGATGAAGAGATGAAAAAAGTGGATTTAGCAGTAAAAAAAGCAACAGGAATGGAAAATGCAGTCTGAAATTATTGCTCTTGCAGTAGCAACTTTAAAACTTGCACTTCTTTTATCTTTACCGGCATTATTAACAGGAATGATTATCGGGCTTTTGATATCAATCTTTCAAGCAACTACTCAAATTAATGAAATGACTTTAAGCTTTGTACCGAAAATACTAACAATTGCGGTTGTTTTAATTTTAACGCTTCCTTGGATGATGAATGAAATGATTGACTTTACCACATATGTTTTTAAATTAATACCGACGTTTTTAAGATGATTATAGATTTTTCTAAATTCTCATCTATAAAAATAGGACCAAAAATCAGAGTAAAAATAGTAAATGAATATAACTACAACAGTGAAGTTTTAATAGGAAGAGCCACAAACACGCTAATATCACCCTCCCCTCCAAAACTTGCACTGCTTGATGAGAGATATAAATTTATAAAAACCGAAAATGCCTACTTAAGAGTTGGAGCAAAAACAAAAAATCAAAGCCTTTATCACTTTTGCAAAAGAAAAAACATTAAAGGATTTGAGTTTTTAGCCAAACTTCCCGGAACAATTGGAGGAAGTATCAAAATGAACGCAGGGGTAAAAGAGTTTGAAATTTCTAATAATTTAGTTGCAATAAAAACACTAAACGGGTGGATTGAAAAAAAAGATATAACTTTTAGCTATAGATTCAGCAATATAAATGAACCTGTTTTTGAAGCCTTGTTTGAAATAAAAGAAGGGTTTGATTTTGAACTCGACAAAACCTTAAAACTGCTTCGTTCAAACCAGCCAAAAGAAGCAAGCCTTGGAAGTGTTTTTAAAAATCCGAAAAATGATTTTGCAGGAAGATTAATTGAAGCTGTGGGAATGAAAGGTATGAAAAAAGGGGGAATAAAGGTAAGCGAAATACACGCAAATTTTTTTATTAACACAGGAAGCGGCACATTTGAGGATATGATGTTTTTAATAAAAGAAGCAAAAAAAAGAGTCTATAATGAATTTGGAATTCTTTTAGAAGAAGAGATAATTATCCTTTAGAATTTTCTATTTTTGAATGTAAAAATGCTAACGCTAAAAGTAAAAGACCAAGAGTCCCTGTAACAACCTCGCTTATATGGAAAAATATTTTTAAAAGCATAATAACCGCTAAAACCCCTATTGCATAATGAGCTCCGTGTTCGAGATACTTATATTCGTCTAAAACCCCCTCTTTTACCATCCAGATAGTAAGACTTCTTACAAACATAGCCCCAATTCCAAGCCCAATCATTATAAGAATGATATTAGGAGTAATAGCAAAAGCTCCAATTACTCCGTCAAAACTGAAACTTGCATCAAGAACTTCTAAATAAATAAGCCCTAAAAGACCGTTTTTTACCCCTTCAGAGCTCAAAGCCTCATTTACACCTTTTAAAATTGAATAACTAAGAAGCCCAAGAAAATAAGCTATTGCTATTTTATAATCTTTTGCATCATAAACAACAATAATACCTATAATTATAGCCACTATTAAAGAGATATTGTTTATTTTTCCAAACTTCTCAGCCGTTTTTTCTATAGGTTTTATCCATCTAATTTCTTTTTCTTCAAACAAAAAATCGCTAAATACCATCCATAAAAAAGCACCACCAAAAGCATAAATCAGTTTTTCTGTGGATAAAAGAACCTCGTGGTATTTCTGAGGCTCAAAAAGCGCAATATGAACAGTCTCATATATCCCCAAATTAGCAGCAATTGCAACTATCAAAATAGGGAAAATAAACCTCATTCCAAACACCGCTATTAAAATACCCCACGTTAAAAACCGCTTTTGCCAAACTTCATCCATACTTTTTAAAATCTTCGCATTAACAACTGCGTTGTCAAAAGAGAGACTAATTTCTAACACAGCCAAAATCGCTGTAAGATATACAGCTTTTAAACCTCCTACTAAAAAAGCAAGTAAAAGACCTATTAGCCCAACAGCAAAAGAAAAACCAAAATATCTCATATATTCCCTTATATTTTAAATAGATTTTCAAGTTTGCTTGTATCTGTTGTTTTCTTTTTTGGTTCTTGAAGTTCGATTTTATATTTTGTAAGCATACTCGCAAGAGTTATATTTACTCCGTTTTTACCGATTGCCTTTGCTTTTTCTTCGGGGTCTACTTCAACATAAGCAATTCCCCTTTTTTCATCAATTTTTACATTTTTAACAATTGCGGGAGACAAAGCTCTTGCCACATAAATTTCAGGTTTGTTTGAATATTCAATCACATCAATGTTT
>JAMOSM010000049.1 GCA_027063075.1 Nautiliaceae bacterium
GATACTTGGAAACATCTCTTTTATGCTTTCATAAATCTCTTCAATACTTGCGTGTCCTTGTTTATCGAGTTCTTTTAATATTGCAAGACGCTGAGGTGTTGTTTTTAAATTTGATTCTTCAAGTAAATTTCTATAATTTTTCATTTTAACCTTTCTTTTTTCTTCTCTTTAAAGACCCCCGACTTTAAAGAAAAGAAAAAAAGAGCTTAAATGTTAAGCTCTTTGAATTTTTTTAACATTTCTTCCATCTCTTTTACATCATTTTCATCAATTAAATCTTCTAAACTTACATATTTACCAACATTTCCTGTCATTGGTTCAATATCTGTATTAACCGGAAGAGTTTTTTTACCAGGTCTCCAGTTTGCAGGACATACTTCACCAGTTTTATATGCATATTGGTGAGCCATAATTTGTCTTAAGAATTCTTTTACACTTCTACCAACTGGTGGAGCTTGAACTTCTTCAGCCACAATTTGTCCGTCTGGATTGATTAAAAATCTTCCTCTAAGAGCAAGTCCGGCACCTTCAATCATTACACCGAATTTTCTTGTAACTTCTCCAGTAGGGTCAGCTGCAATTGTAAGTTTAAGGTCTTTTAATAGCGGCTCAGTTTCTACAAATCTTTTGTGTGAAAATTTTGTATCAGTTGAAACTGCTAATACCTCAACACCTAATTCTTTTAAAAATGGTAATGCTGCGTTCATTGCTGCGATTTCAGTTGGACATACAAATGTAAAGTCTGCCGGATAAAAACATACTACTGTCCATTTTCCTTTATAATCATCACTGCTAACTTCTGTATAATGCCCTGTTGCCGCATCATAAGCTTCCATTTTAAATTCCGGTATATTCTTTAGAACTAATACACCTTCTTGAGTTTTAATTTCTTCCATTTTTACCTCCTTAGTTTCTTCTATTTTTTGTGCCATTTCTTTTGTATCTTTTTCACATGCCATATGGCACCTCCTATTTGCAATTAAATTGCTACAAGAAAATTATAATAAATAAAAAAATTTTTGTCAAGAAAAAATTAACAAAAGGAAAAAACTTATCTTTTAGAAGATTTTATCTAAATCAAGATTATAAAAAAGATTAGGATGTTCAAGCTTTACTTTTTCCACTATCTCTTTAATACTTTTATCAGAACTTTTCATCTCTTCTAAAACAACTGCCCTTACATCTTCATAATCTATAGGGAATTCACTTAAAATCTCTTTTTCAAGTTTTAAATCTATATTCTCTTTCATTGCCTTTTTTAAAGTTTCCATCATACTCATATATTCATCAACATCAAGCACAACTTTTACTTTTTGCTGAGGAGTTAGCATAACCCAAAGAGGATTGTTTAAATCCCCTTCAATTATTTCTAAGTCATTACACTTAACTATAGTTTTTGAATCTATTTTTCTTGCTGTTTCTTTAGCCATACCATAAGTCCTTTTTGAGCGTGAAGTCTATTTTCAGCCTCTTTAAATATTTCATCAGAATGAGCTTCAAACACATCCTCACTTACTTCATATCCTCTGTAAGCCGGAAGACAGTGAAGAAAAATCGCATCTTTTTTTGCAAGCCCCATAATATTAGCATCTACTTCAAAACCTCTAAAATCTTTTATTCTCTTTTCTTTTTCATCTTCTTGCCCCATACTCACCCACGTGTCTGTAGTAACCACATCGGCATTTTTTACAGCTTCTTCTGGGTCATTTGTAAAAATAAGCTCAGCCCCGCTTTTTCTTGCAAACTCAAGGGCTTTTTCTCTTATACCTTCATCAATTTCATATCCTTTTGGAGTCGCAATTCTAAGTTCAAATCCAAGTTTTGCCGCTAAAATTGCCCATGAATTTGCCATATTGTTACCATCACCTACATATGCTACGATTGTGTTTTTAGGATTTTCAAAATCAAATTTTTTAAATTCTATCATAGTCATTAAATCTGCAAGCAGCTGAACCGGATGACAAAGGTCTGTAAGTCCGTTGATTACAGGCACTTTAGAGTATTTTGCAAACTCTTCTAATCTCTCTTGTCCAAAAGTCCTAATCATTATCAAATCAACCATAGAGCTTATAACTCTTGCAGTATCTTTAAGGGGTTCCCCTCTTCCTAACTGAATATCGCGACTGCTTAAAAAAATACCATTTCCCCCAAGCTGATTAATTCCAACTTCAAAACTGACTCTTGTACGGGTTGAGCTTTTTTCAAAAATCATTGCAAGCTGATTGTATTTTAAATAAGGTTTAAAAATATTGGCTTTTGTCTCTTTTTTAATTTGAAAAGCTAAATCAATAATTTTTTGAATTTCATCTTTTGAAAAATCTACAAGCCATAAAAAATGTCTCAATATCTATCCTTTCTTTTAGATATAATTTTATCAAAAAAGGAGCATTTTTGGAAAAATCTCAAATTGCAAACCTTCCTACAAAATTCGGAGAGTTTAAAATTCAGTCATTTAAAGAAAATGAAAAAGAACATCTTGTAATTTTTACAAAAAAGCTCCCTGAAATTCCCATTATAAGAATTCACAGTGAATGTTTAACAGGAGACGCTTTAGGCTCTTTAAAATGCGATTGCGGAGAACAGCTTGAATATGCAATGAAAGAAATTCAAAAACACGGGGGAATGATAATTTATCTCAGACAGGAAGGCAGAGGCATTGGGCTTTTTAACAAAGTAAATGCATACGCCCTTCAAGACAGGGGTTTTGATACCGTAGAAGCAAACCATCAATTAGGATTTGAAGCGGATATGAGGGATTTTAGTATAGTCGAAAAAATCTTAAAAGAGTTTAACATAAAAAAAATAAAACTTCTTACAAACAACCCAAGAAAAGAGTTTGCTTTAAAAGAAATTGAGGTTATTGAAAGACTTCCTATTAAAATAAAACCAAACCCTTTTAATGAAAATTATCTGAGAACAAAAAAGGAAAAACTTGGACATAAATTATAAAATTTATATAACAAGTAACGGATTTGTAGGAGAATATTTAAAAGAGTATTTTAAAAAAAATCTAACAGAGGAGATTGATAAAGCCGATATTGTAATTAACACAATAGGAATTTTAAAAGAGGAAAAATATACATATGAACAATCTCATATCAAAAAGTTAAAAGAGTTACTTCCAAAATTAAAAAACAAAAAACTAATCCACTTCTCAGCTCTTGGAAGTAAAAAAGAACATCCATCAAGATACCATCAAACAAAAGCCTTAGGAGAAGAGATTATAAAAAAGAACTTAAAAAATTATGCAATTTTAAAACCTTCCATAATACTTGGAGAAAATCAAAAACTTTACAAAGACTTAGAAAAATTTAAAAATCTCCCAATAATTTTTGTACCAAAAATGAAAGTAGCCCCTGTTGAAATTGAAAAAATAGCAAAAATTATAGAAAAAATAATAAAAGAGAATTTAAAAGGCGAATTTGAAATATGCGGAAAAGAAATTGTCTCAATGAAAAAAATTTTTAAAGACGGTTTTAAAAAATTCAATAAAAACCCGATAATCATTGAAATGCCAAAATGGTATTTTAGGCTCTTACTCCCTATTTTAAGTAGATTAAAAATTCTCTCAAAAGATGAATATCTTATGATTGAAGATAATATATGCAAAGGAAAAAGATGAATAAATTCGAAAAATTTACAAATGAGCTTTTAAAATGGAATAAAATACACAAACTTACAAATTACAATACAAAAGAGGAAATTCAACTTCAAATTGAAGACAGTTTGTATCCGCTTGAAATTGAGCCTTCTTTAAAAAAATCAAAAACCGCAATAGATATAGGAACAGGAGCTGGATTTCCGGGGCTTATTTTAGCAATAGCTATGCCAGAAACTAAATGGTATTTAGTTGAACCCTTAAAAAAAAGATATAGTTTCTTAAACTACTTAAAAACCATTTTAGGTTTAAAAAACGTAGAAATAGTGCCAAAAAGATTAGAACAAACAGATATAAAAAAAGCGGATTTAATTACAAGCAGAGCCGTAATGCCTACTCCTGAAATACTAAAAATAGCAAAACCCTTTATAAAAAAAGATGGTACAATACTTTTATATAAAGGCTCTAATGTTTTTGACGAATTAAAAGATATAAAAGCCAAAATAAGTTCAAAAAACAACAGAAACTACGTTTTCATAAAGGCTTAAAATGGGAAAATTGATTCTTTTTCTTATAATAATAGCATCTGTATATTTTCTTTTTTTTAAGAAAAAAGAGATTAAAAATGAAAATACAGATGAAAGCAAAGATTTAATTTTATGCGATAAATGCCAAACATTTTATCCAAAAGAAGAAATTAAAAAAATTAACGGAAAAAATATCTGCAGGGAATGTTATGATAATTCTTGAACCCCCATTTAATAATGAAAAATTTGTAAGGGTAAAAACAATTGAAGATATCAAAAAAACCCCTCCAAATTCCACACTCGTATTTCATTATTGCGATTCTTCTTTAGAAGTATTTAATTTCTGCAAAATAAACAACATAGCATATGGAGTTATTATCAATAACATTAAAGAACTTATTTTTGTATCAAACCTTAAAGCTAAATATGTTTTTACCGATAATATAGAAAATGCAAAAAAATTTCAAAAAATTGCAAATGAATATCTTTTAGACACAAAAATCGTCTATCTTATAAAAAGTTTAGATGATATTGAAACACCGGCACATCTTGGAATAGATGCGGTCAAATTAAAGGAGAATTTATGAAAAAACCGAAAGTTACTCCTATTAACAAAGAAGTTTTTTTAAAAGAAGAGGATTTTATAGTCTCAAAAACTGATTTGAAAAGCAGAATTTTATATGGAAACAGAATTTTTATTAAAATAAGCGGATATCAGGAAAAGGAACTTTTAGGAAAACCACACAATATTTTAAGACATCCAGATATGCCAAGATGTGCTTTTAAAATACTTTATGAGCATATTCAAAATGGAAAAGAGTGGTTTGGATTTGTAAAGAACTTAAGAAAAGACGGAGGGTTTTACTGGGTGTTTGCAAACATATCCCCTACTTTTAATATAAACGAACAGATAATAGGCTATTATTCAGTAAGAAGAAAGCCAATAGACGGCTTTAAACAGATTATAGAACCCCTTTATATGCAGCTTAAAGAAATTGAACAAACAGAGGGAATGGAAGGCTCG
Organism: Nautiliaceae bacterium; assembly: GCA_027063075.1. Lineage (GTDB taxonomy): Bacteria > Campylobacterota > Campylobacteria > Campylobacterales > Nautiliaceae > Caminibacter. Next base: position 5,150 of record JAMOSM010000049.1, read on the forward strand.
TTAAAAGCGGTTGAAGAGTTCTTAAATGAAAAGGGAATGAGCTTTAATGAATTAATGATAAAAATTCAAAAAGGAATTATTAATGAACTATAAAATATTTAATATATCAGTATCCATATTATTAGGCATAATTGCATTATATGGCATCTATAAAAACGATTTAATTATAATTGCCTTAGGTTCTGTAGGATTAATTGTAGCTTTAGCTCCTTTATTTATAAAATCAAAAAAAGAATCTTCACTACTTTTAAAAATTCAAAAGCTTATTAAAAGCGCTGCAAACGGTGATTTTGAAGGAAGAATTACAAACATAAACCCGCAAGACCCGCTAAGCAATATGGCTTGGGATGTAAATGATTTATTAGACCAGCTTGAAGCATTTGAAAGAGACATAAAAGAATCTATTACAGCCGCAGAAAACGGAATAGATTATAGAGACATAGCTCCTCAGGGATATAAAGGAAGATTTAGAAACACAGTCCTTATGATAAACGAAGCTATAAAAGCAATTTCAACTGCCATTAAAGAACAGGCAAGAAGCGAGCTTTTTATTACTCTTAACAATTTAGGGGGAGGAATAAAAGCCCAAATTAATGAAATTAAAGATTCTTTTAATATAGATTTAAAAAAATTTATGCTGAAAATAGATGAATTATCCAAAGAAATTTATGAAGGAGCTGATGATTCGGCTAAAAAAATAGAAAATCTAACAAATGTTTTAAACGAACTTATTGAATTTATAGCACACACAAATGAATCTATAAATATGCTCTCTCAAAGAGCAGAAGAAATTGGAAAAATTGTAGAACTTATTACAGACATTGCAGACCAGACAAATTTATTAGCTCTTAATGCCGCAATTGAAGCGGCTCGTGCAGGCGAACACGGAAGAGGATTTGCAGTTGTTGCGGACGAAATTAGAAAACTTGCAGAGAGAACCCAAAAAGCCACTTCAGAAATTTCAATAACAATTAAAACCCTTCAACAAGAAACAAGCGACATTCAGGCAAATGCAGACACCATAAACCATATGGCAAACGCTTCAAAAGAAGATATTGATATAGTTAGCCATCTTATTTTAGGATTTAGAAACAAAGCTCAGGAAAACAGAAATAATGTTGATTTTGCTCTGACAAGAATGTATCTTGACTTAGCCAAACTTGCCCATTTAATTTATAAACTAAACGCTTACGAAGCTGTAGTAGGAGAAGAAGAGATACATCAGGTATCTTCAGATGAATGTGAATTTGGAAGATGGTTAAATGATGAGCAAACAATTAAAAAATTCGGATGTTTAGAAGAGTATAAAGAAATTAAAAATAAATATCACAAAAATATTCACGACCTTACAAACAAAGCACTTGAGTGCACAAAAACAAAAACGTGTCTTAAAGAAAAAGACAAAGTTATTGAAATATTTAAAGAAGTAGATAAAAATTCGCGAAAACTTTCTGAAAAATTAGAAAATCTATTTGAACACTATATAAAAAATCCATGTCAATAAAGAAGTTTGATTTTTTTTTAATTCTTCTTCTTTTACCTTTTATAGCAGTTAGTCTGTTTTTAGTAAATGAAATATCCCATAAACTATTTTATAAAGAACTCCTTTATATAGGAATAGGGATTATTGCCTTTATTATTGTCTATTTAATTCCTATAAGAAGATTTTTATGGCTTATTCCTTTTGTTTATTGGTTGAATGTAGGACTGCTTTTTATGGTTGATTTTTTCGGAATAAGCATTTTAGGTGCTAAAAGATGGCTAAAAATTCCTCTTTTAAATTTAACCATTCAACCCTCAGAATTTATGAAAACAACACTTCTTTTAATGCTTGGATATTTAATTTACAGATATCCTCCAAGGCCTGTTTATAATTTAAAGGAGTTTGCAAAACTCTCTATGTATATCATAATTCCGTTTTTTTTAATAGCCAAAGAACCGGATTTAGGAACTGCTCTTATTACGTTAATTGTAGGATTTGGAGTTTTGTTTATTATAGGTGTTGATAAAAAAATATGGATTAGTATCGGAATCTTTAGTATTATATTTATTCCAATAGCATACAAGTATCTTCTTAAAGATTATCAAAAAAAAAGAATAGAACAATTTTTAAACAAACCTAGCTATCACGTAAAACAGTCTTTAATCGCAATAGGAAGCGGAGGTATCAGCGGAAAAAGTAAAAAAGAGGCAACTCAAACCCAGCTTAAATTTTTACCTATTGCGAGTAGTGATTTTATTTTTGCTTATTTGGTAGAAAGATTTGGCTTTATTGGAGCTCTTAGCATCATAGGGCTTTATTTTATTTTAATCTGGTATCTATTAAAACGAGCTGAAAAATTAAAAGATGACTATTTTGCAAAAGTTATGTATATAGGTGTTGGACTTATGATTTTTATTTATGCGTTTGTAAATATGGCAATGACTATGAATCTAGCACCAGTTGTGGGAGTACCCCTGCCGCTTATCAGTCACGGAGGTACAAGTTTTATAAATTTTATGATACTTTTTGCAATTTTAGAAAATCTAATTAGTAAAAAGGAGTTTTTAAATACTCACGGAGTAAAATAGAGAAGTCTTATTTAGACTCCTCTTTTTTTTCATTATCTGATGCCTGAGGCATTTTTGTAGGAGCTTTTGGCTGATTGAATTTCGCCATAATAGCTGATAATTTTTCTTTAAGTGTTTCAAAAATACCTTTTGTTGATTCTTCACCTTCAAGAATTTTTTCAAGTTTTTCAATTTCTTCATAAAGGTCTTTATAATCAATTTCTACTTTTCCGTATCCTAACGCTTCTGCAAGTTCAAGCTGTTCTTTTGCATATGCAAGAAGCTCTTTTAATTCATCTTTATTTGGATTTTCACCGTTTGCAAGCTCGTTTGCTCTTATAATTGCCTGCTCTGCTCTTAGAATTGGCAGAGGAATTACAATCTTTTCAAGAACTAATGTCTCAAGAGCTTCAATTAAAAGCGCTTTTGCTTCCTCATATTTTTCTTGCTCGATTAAAGGAATAATAGCTTTTAATACAACCGGATATGTTCCTATAGGAAGTGCTGTAACAAAAATATCAAGTTCACTTGCTAAGTTTAGCATAATATCTCTTGCAAGTTGAACTTCACCTGCTTTAATTAATGCCACAATTTCTGTTTTTGCAGCTTCAACATCATCAACAGTTCCAGGAAAGTCAACCACTTGTTCTTTTACATCAACAGGAACTAATTGTAAATTAGGGTCTCTTGCAATTAATACTTCAAGTTTTCCTAAAACATTTGCAATTTCTTCAAGTGCTTTGTCTTTTTGTTTTTCATCAAGTAAATCAACTACTTTTGCAACAAGTTCTATTGCTTCTACTGCCTCTTCTGTAATTTTTTTAACTCTTTCATCAACATAATTATCTTGTGCAGCTTCTACTTGTTTTGTAACTTCTTTGTTTTCTTGAAGTCTTTTTTTAACTTCTGCCATCTTCCCCTCCTTAAAGTTTTAATTAATTTAACATTGAAATTATAGCTTATTTAGTCAGGTATTGTCAATGTTTTTAAAATAAAAATTAAAATATTTTTTAGCAATTAGGACTTAGAGGCTCTTTGAAGAGTCTGTCACTTTAATACAAAAAGGCAAAAGCCCTATAAATTGACAATCTCAACCTCAAGAGCTTTAAACCTTGCAGTCTTTACCTTATGGTCAGCCTCATCCCCAAAAAGATAATTTATACGGTTTTTTGCAAAATGAAACGTACTAAAAAGTGTATAGGGTCTAACAGATTTTGTAAATTTTACTTTAAGCTCTTTACTTTCCCCATATATGCTTTTTAATTTTACAATTTCACTTATTTCACCCCTGTGACATTCATTTACAAGTAAAACATCATCTTCATATCTTTTTATAAGCTTTTGACTATGTTTTGTCTGAGCTGCGTTGTTATATTGGGCAAGAGCCCTTCCTGTATTTAGCCACCACCTTTTTTTCCCTTCTATTAAATCCTTAACTTCTCCTCTTAAATGATATTTATGATAATGAAAATGCCCTTTTCCATCAGGAGTGCTAAACTTTTTTAAATGCAGCACTCGAGAATCGCTTCCGTCTTTTTTAACAGGCCACTGAAGCGGTTTTTTTTCAAGCCTTTCATAAGTAGCCCCTTCAAAACGGCTAACTTCCTTTTTACACTCTTCAAAAACATCTTCACTTGAATTAAAACCTACACTCTCTCCCATATTTTTAGCAATCTCTTTTATTACTTCCCAGTCATCTGGCAATTCGCTTTTTACTAAAGGTCTGCTTAAATGAAGTCGTCTTTCGGCATTTACATATATTCCTGTTTTTTCATAAGCGCTTTTTACTGCAAATACAATATCAGCACTCTTTGTAATTTCATTTTCCATAACTTCCATTACCATTAAAAATTCAAGCTCCTTAAAGGCTTTATGAATTTTATTTTGGTTTGGATGAATATGTAAAATATCCTCTCCCATATTGATAATCGCCTTTATATTCCCTTTTAAAATCTCATCTATCATATCAGGTGTCATAAGTCCTATTTCACTCTCATCAGGTCTTATGTAATCAGGTAAAAAGTATGGCAAACACCCTACATCACAGGCTCCCTGAACATTATTTTGTCCTCTTAAAGGCAATACCCCAGCACCTTTTTTAAAATTGCCTGTAAGCATTGCAAGGTTACTTATTGCATTTACACTCTCAGTCCCGTCAATATGCTCAGTTACCCCAAGACCCCATGCAAAAATAGTTTTTTGTGTTATTAGTTTTGCAATTTCTTCGATTTTGTTTTTTATATCTTCAAAGCCTTTTAATTTTGTAAAAAAGTTCTTGTCATATCTATCTTTTAAAAGAAGTTCTTTATACTCTTCAAACTTTACACACCTGTTTTTAATAAACTCTGTATCTATTAAATCTTTTTCAATAAGCTCTTTTGCAATTGCATTTAAAAACAAGAGATTTGATTCAAAAGGCAAAACAACAGAAATATCGGCAAATTTCATTAAAGGAATCTTCCTTACATCAACAACAATTAATTTAGCCCCTCTTTTTTTAGCTTTAATAATCCTGCTTGCAACCATAGGGTGAGCTTCTGTTGTGTTTGAACCTATTACAAAAATAACCTCGCTATCAAAAATAGAATCAAAATCAACGCTGCTTGCACCCTCTCCTATACTCATTTTAAGTCCGCTAAGACTCGGAGAGTGACAAACCCTTGCACAGTTATCTACATTCGGAGTTTTTAATATTTTTCTTGCAAAATGCTGAAAAAACCATGCACTCTCAATATTAGTCCTCGCTCCCCCTATTGCACCGATTGAGCGTGAGGTATATTTTTTAATAATATCCTGAAGTTTCCAAGCTGCAATTGAAGCTGTTAAAGAAAAAGGAGCTTCGTAAAACCTTTCATCAAAAGGGGTTAAATTTGCAAGCCTAACCTGTAAATCAAAAGGCATATCAGAGGCGTTTTTTTCAACAAATTCATAACTTATTAAATGTTTATTAAGTCTATTATTCAAAAATTCATACCCGTATTTTCCTTTAATACACAGCTCCCCTCCACTTGAAATTCCACTTTTTAAAGGCTTAATTTTTTCTATTTTATTATCTTTAACCTCAACATCAATCTCACACCCAACCCCGCAATAAGTGCAAACAGATATCATTAATACCCTTTTTTGACTAAATATATCTTATTTTGCAACTTTTTGCAATAGTTTATCCTGCAAAGAAAGTGGCAACATATTAAAAAGTTTAATTAAATAATAAAGTCTCTTTGGAAAAGCATACTCTTTATAGCCTTTCTCAATAGCTTTTTGAATTTCATCAACCCCCTCTTCTAATTCCATTAAAAATGGCATATAAAAATCATTTTTTACCGTCATATCCGTTTTAATAAAGCCCGGAAGTATATTTATTACTTCAATATCTGGAGCTAAAAGGTTTCTTAAAGACTGCGCATATGAATTAAGAGCCCTTTTACTTGCACTGTAAGGCATCGAACTTGGAGCTCCAATTAAAGATGCCAAAGAGGAAATTAATACAATTTTTCCCTTTTTCATATTAGGAACAACTCCTTCAAGCAAAGCGTGAATACTCAGAAAATTTATATCAAAAGTTTTTTTAAAATCTTCAAAAGGTGTAAAAGAAGGAGAGTGTGGAAGAGAAATTGCCCCGTTACAAATTACCAAATCAACATTTTTAACACTTTTGCCAAATTTCCTTACATCTTCTAAATTTGCCAAATCCAAAACAACAGGCTCAATATTTTTAAACTCTTTAGCTAACTCTTTTAGTTTTTTTTCATTTCTTGCAACTGCATAGATTTTATGTGCTTTTTTTGAATATCTTTTAACAAGTTCTCTTCCTATTCCCCTGCTTGCACCTGTTATAATTACATTCAAAAGGACTCCTTATGATGTATGTAATATCAAAGTTATTTACTTATATTTTTCTGCCTCCTGGAATTTTTATAATTATACTTATTTTAGCTTCAGTTTTTGCAAAACGATTTAAAATAATTTTTATTATCTTTGCAATTACACTTTACCTATTGTCAATAAAACCCGTTTCAAACTGGCTTTTAACCCCGCTTGAGAGTTTTTCTTATCAAGACAATATAACTCCAAAAGCCGTTGTAGTTTTAGGAGGGGGAAGTAATCCAAACGATATTCTTCACGCTAAGCCCGATGCTTTTAAAAGAGAAATTTATGGAGTGCTTTTAGCAAAACAATATAATTTACCTTTTATTTTTACAGGAGGCGGCAGGGATAATGAAGCTGAATATACCAAAAAAGATATAAAACTTATTAGTTCCGTTTGCAACTCTCACATAAAAACCTATTTTGAACCTTTATCCTTAGATACTTATGAAAATGCAAAATTTACCAAAAAACTTTTTGAAAAATTAAAACTGCCAAAAAAAATTTTTCTTGTAACAAGTGCTTACCATATGAAAAGAAGTTATTACATTTTTAAATATTTTGGCTTTAAAATAATTACAAAACCAGTTGGATTTTATAAATCTCCGATTTATTCACTGTGGGATTTTTTCCCAAATATGCACAGTTTATATGCAAGCTACAAAGCCATTCACGAATATTTTGGAATTTTAAGTTTAAAACTAAGGGGAATTATGTGAGCTACCCCGCCCTAAAGAGCGGAGCTTCCTGCTTCATAGGTAGATGACTAGTCTGTATAAACAGACCTCGCCAGAGCTACCTCCACAGGCATAAATGAATCCCCACAAAATGATTTTTGTGGGGACCCCATCTCGGACTGCTCCAGCCCTACGTGTTTTATGGGCTTAACTTGGTTATCGTTATTTATAATTTTAACAAAATTTATAAAAGAATTCCAATGGGAATTTAATTTCCGAGAATTTTTCTATCCGCCTTTCATCACCGCCCTTAAGGGCGATGGTTTCGGCGGGAGTTGCTAAATCCCCACTTAGCCATAATTTCCTGACCTTTTTTTGAGGAAGCAAACTCTAAAAACTGATTAGCCAAATCTTTATGTTTAGAAAAAGAGGTAACTGAAAGAATTAAAGGCTTTTTAGGTGCAAATTCGGTTGGTAATGGAATTAACTCCACATAATTCCTGTTATCACCCCAAAAATAAACAGCTCTCCAATTTAAATCTGTATCTACCTCATCGGCTCTTAAAGCACTGACTAATTCCGGTGATGCAAAATAAATCTTTGCCCTTTTTCTTACATAATTATAAAATTTCTCTCCCCCATATCTTATTAAAGTATCTTTTGCAGCTTTTCCCACAGATGAGTGAGCATCTCCAAGCCCTATTCTTACATCACTTCTTTTAAAATCCTCTAATGATTTAATATGTTTAGGATTAGCTTTTTGAGTAAAAATTGCTAGTTGATTATAACCTATTACAGCTTTTTTTGAAAAAAGCTCAGGGGCTTTTTTATAAAATTTAGGACTTCCCGGAAGATATAAATCAGCTCTTTTTGCTCTCATTAATTTTCTAAATAGAACTCCACTTGAACCAAAAAGATGCCTAACCTTTACACCCGGATGAAATTTTTCAAATTCTCTCGCCATCTCTTTTATAGGTTTTTTCATTGTCACTCCACAATAAATCCATAAATAATCACCTGCATTTAAAAAAGAGCTTAAAAATAACAAAAATGCAAAAAACTTCTTCATTTTTTCCCCTTTTTTATTAATTTGAAATTAATTATATCACAAAAACAACTCCTAAAAACAGAATTGATGTCAAAACCACCAAATATGCAACTTTTTGAGGATAGAGATTAAAAAGTGCGGCTAAATTTACATTTGTAATAGCTAAAGGGGTTAAAATTTCTAGCATTACAGTTTTAAAAAAAACAGGTTTTAAATTAAAAAATTTTAAGACAAAATAAGAAACGGCAGGAAAAACGACAAATTTATTAATAACAGTTATAAAACTTAATTTAAAATCAATCTCTTTGATTTTTACCCGGGCAATATAAGCTCCAAAAATCAAAAGCTGCACAACAATAGACGAAAACGCTCCCATCTGAAGAATTTTCATAATATCTCTATCAAAGCTAACACCGCTTATGTTTAAAACAAGCGCTATTATTCCAACCCACAACACCGGTATTTTTATTATCTTTTTTAAAGCCTCCTTAAAGGGATATTCTCCTTTTGCAAAGAAAAAAATACCAAAAGAGTAAATAAAAAATATGTTTGCAAGATTAATCATTGTAGCAATAGAAGCGCCTATGTCACCAAAAAGGGCATAACTTAAAGGAATACCAAGATTGCCTGTATTTGCTATAAGGGGAGTAAGAGAGGCTATTATTTTTTCTTTTTTGTCTTTAAGAAAAAAAGCACTAAAAGAGGTAAAGACCAATGCAGCAAAAACAGCTGCAAGATAAGCAATAGGAGATATAATCAAATCATAATTAATAGGAATTAACATTATACCCCAAAGGGTAAGAAATGGCTGAAGAAAATATGTGGATAAAATTACCAGCGTTTTTTCATCAATTTCTTTAAAACTTTTTTTGGCAATAAATCCAACCAGAATAAAAAGATATATTCCAAAAACTACTTTCATTCTTTAATAAACTTGACAATCTCTTCTTTAATCGCATCTTTTGGAATAATATTTTCATTTACAATCTCTTTTTCAAAAAGCTCCCTTATCATTTCAGGCGCTTTTACATCATAATGGGCTTCAATATAGGCAATTGCGTCTTTATCTGAAATGGTGTTTTCTTCAAGCTCGGCAATTTCCCTATCAACATCCTCGCCTGTTAGGGCATAATAGATACTCGGAGCGAATTTCGTCCACTCGGCTGTTGAATACGCCACCGTATATTTATTGAGCTTTCCTTTTTCTTTTAAATTTTCATACGCTTTTATAGCAGTTGCAGTATGAGGGTCCATCAGATAATTTTCTTCGTTTGCATATCTTTTAATAATCTCTTCACACTCCCCGTCAGTAGCAAAATCAGCATCGAAATCTTCCTGAACGGCT
>JAMOSM010000050.1 GCA_027063075.1 Nautiliaceae bacterium
ATATGCGGCTGCCGGTATTGCAAAATCGGATCCGATTAAAACAGGGCTTCAAGGATTTGCTTATGATATAAGAACTGCAATTCTGCCTTTTATGTTTTTCTTTAATATGGAAATGCTGTTAATTAGCGGAGTGAATGAATGGGATTATAATGAGTTTACATTTATAAGCGACCCTTTTAAAATTGCACTTATATTCGTAACGGCAATGCTTGGTATGTTTAGTTTCTCTTCCGCAACGCAGGGGTATTTTATTAAACATACCAATATTATACAAAGACTTCTTTTCTTAGCGGCGGTGCCAATGTTTATGCTTCCTAATTTAATGGTAAAATATCTTGGCATTCCAAATGAATACGTCTCATACGCTATCGGTTTTGCAATTTGGGTTGTAATATATCTCTGGCAAAAAGCTCAAAAAAATTAATTTTCTTCCTTTGTTTTTTAAATTCTTATGTTAAGAATAATATAAATAACCCAACTTGCTAGTTAAAACCTTTATTTTTGGCAAAGATGTGGAAGAGATAAGGAAGAGATGAGGCGAAAATAAGAATTTTTTTAAATTTGCTGACAAAGGATTAATAAAAACCTTTTCTCTCTTTTCCTTTTTTCAACTAGCAATTTAAGTTATAAATAATATAATAAAACTCCTTTTTTCTTTTTGTGTGTAGAAAATAAACACTCATTCATTAAATTTTTTTATAACTCGTTTTTTTCTTAAAAATGGATTAATTTCGTTTTAAAATATGAATGATTAATCATTTAAAGGAGTGAGAGTGGAAGCTGTCGTTTTTTTATTTTTACTCACTGTTCTCGCACTCAAAGTATTTGCTTTAATAAACGTAAATGACGTTAAAAAGTCGTTTATTGTTGCAAGTGCTGCTGAAGTGTTGTATTTGGGTATAGCTTGTTTAGGTTCTGAGGCGCTCAGTGCTGCCGTTTTACATCTTGAATATCAGGTTGTTTTCAGGATTTTGGCGTTTTTGATGCTGTATGAATTTTTTAGTTTTAAAAATTCCACAAATTTAGAGGATTTAAAAGGTGTGGGATTTAACAAATGGGGTGTGATTTTCGGGTTTGCAGTATTTGGGAGTTTAGGTGTTTCACTGATCACTTCAAAACAGCTGATTTTAAACTCATTTACTTCTAACGGAATGTTTGAACTTGGGTATATGATTGTTGCTATCAATATAATTCAGGCTGTTTATCTTATTACTCTTTTTGAAAAGATTGTATTTGCAAAAGGTGGCGAAAGTCTTAAAAACGTTAAGAACTTTTTACCTGTAGGAATTTTTACATTAGCCGGGATTGCAGTGTTTGTATTTCCTCAGGTTTATCTGATAATTCCTAAACTTTTCAGTGATATTAATATTTTTCATTTAAGTTTTGCTTTTGATTATACGGGGGTTAGAGGTATATTTGCACTGCTGTTTGCATTTATTATGCTTATGGTTTATATGTATTCTTTTGATTATATAAAAGAGCATAAAACGTTTTATTATTCCGCTTTAAGTGTTTTAACCGTGGCATTGATTGAAGTTGTTATGAGTGACGGGTTTGAGAATTTTTATCTTTTCTGGGAGCTTATGACCATTTCTTCATATCTTTTGATTATGCATTCAAGAAGCGAAGCCTCTATCAGTGCCGCTAAAATTTATTTTGTTATGTGTATTGCGGGTGCGTATTTGTTGCAACTTGGATTTTCCGAATTTTATACCGGAGATATGGGCAATTTCAGTGAAATAAAAAATATATCTTTAAACGTTTCAATACTTTTAATGTTAGGGTTTGGAGTAAAAGCCGGTATGGTGCCTCTTCATCAATGGCTGCCGGTAGCACACCCTGAAGCGCCAAGCAGTATTTCGGCACCGCTTTCGGGTATATTAACCAAAGCGGGTGTTTTTGGAATTATTGTTTTAATTTATTTATTTAATGTAAATTCTTTGATTTTTTCTTATCTTCTTGTCGGAACAGGGCTTGTTACGCTCTTTTACGGTGAAATAAAAACACTTTTTGAAAAAGATATAAAAAAGCTGTTTGCTTATTCAACAATCGGACAGATAGGTGAGATTATTACAGTACTTGGAATTATGAGTACAGCGGCGCTTAGCAGTGCACTTTATCATGTAATAAACCATGCAGTTGTGAAAGAGCTTTTATTTTTAAGTGCCGGACTTTTAATAATGAGTGCCGGTAGCAGAAATCTTGAAGATTTAAAAGGTATAGGTAAAAAACTGCCGTTATTGGCTTTTCCTTTGGGAGTGGGTATTTTTGCAATAAGCGCTTTTCCTCCGTTTGGAAATTTCAATTCAAAATTTTTAATGATATTTGCCGCTACGGATGCTAATAATTACTTTGCGGCGTTCGGTTTGATAATAGG
>JAMOSM010000051.1 GCA_027063075.1 Nautiliaceae bacterium
GAAATGGTTGATGTTTTGGTTTATGAGAGGGTGATTTAGATTTTCCCCTCTTTTATTGCAATAAAATATTTTCTTAGTTTTTGATTTACTTTTTGTATGTAGTGTCTTGCTTCTTCATATCTTAAATCGGTTTTTAGTTTTTCATATACTTCTTGAGGTGAGAGAGCATTTATTTTGGCAACTGCTTTTTTTATTGAATAATCACCTCTATATCTATAACAAAGAGTATTTCCTTTATAATCTTTATTAGTTGAATTAAATACACAAGCTACGTTTCCAGGACCTGTATTATAAGCAGCTATTGTAAGATATAGCCTGCTTAGGGGGTTTTTTATGTCTTTAAAGTAGATATAATAGAGCTTTTTTAAATAAGCACTTCCTATTAGGATATTATTGTTTTCGTTGTATAAATATCCAGGGCTTAACAGTTTTGGTTTTCCAAAAAGCATTTTATAAGCGTCTTTTCCTGCACTTTGAGGCACTATTTGCATAAGTCCAAAAGCTGGAACATAACTTCTTGCCATTGGGTTGTAGCTGCTTTCGGTTTCTATTATTGCATAGATTAAAGCAGGAGAGAGGGCAAATTTTTTTGATTTTTCGCTAACTATAGGTTTTAAGTTTTTAGCTTTTATGAGATATATCTTTTTAGGAAGAGAAATTGTGTAAGAATAGACTTTTTTATCTGGTAATTTTGAAGGTTTTATATCTGTTTTTGCTTGTTTTATGCTGTTTTGTGTAAAAAATTTTATCTCTTTTATTGTAGGAGGTTTTTTGTAAATTACATCTGCTATTATAGGGGTATTGTTTGGAGGCTTAGAGAGGGCTATTTTTTTTAGTTTATTTTCTATTTTTTTTAATGCAGGGTTTTTTTCAAACGCTTCTTTCGTGGTTTCTATACTAAGTAGTGCCAGAGCTTTCTTTGCTTTTTGTTCAGCTTCTTGTTCAGATTTGGCAATTACTTCTATTTTTATTTTTGAGTTTTCAAAATCTATTCTTTTTCTAATTTTTTTATCTTTTGAATATTCTACAAATTCCTTTTTTGTTGTAAGTAGAGGTTTTTCCCAATATTTACTTATTTCTTTTTTGTATTTTTGAAATTCCTCTTCTATAGTTTTTTTGTATTCTTGAAACTCTTTTTCTAAAGAATTAGTATAAATATTAAAATTTTTATAATGGTTTGTTTTAAAACTATTAAAATCTTGAGCTGATAAATATATAAAAATTACTAAAAATATTATTTTTTTCATAATATGACCTTTAATATGTTTCCATTAATACATAGTATTTTCCATCTTTTGCTTTACATGCTTTTATAATTTTTGCTTTTATAGTTTTCCCAGAAATAGATTGTAACGAGTAAGTTTTAAAATTTTTATTTATTTGATATCCTTGTTTTGAAGCAGATGATGAAATCATAGATGAAATTTTTACTTCTTTTTGTAAAGCAATTTCATTTAAAGCTTTAGAAATGGCTATTTTCCTTTGTTTATTTTCTCCTCCGTATAATACAGGTTTTGATATTCCAATACCTATTATTTTATTTGGATGTTTCGTAGCATAATTGTAAAAAAATTCAGGATTACAAAGATTATTTGTATCAGCTTTTTGTTTGATAGGATTTTGACATCCTAAAAAGATAATAAAAGGAAGAAAAAAAAATTTCTTCATTAATTTCCTCCAAACTCTTTTTCAATTGCTTTGTCTAATTCTTCTTGAGCTTTTTTAGATAAAAACTTTTGATATAAAGCTTGGTCATTTTTTAAAGAAGTTTTAACAGCATTTTTAACTTCTTCTTTTAGTTCTTCTTGATTAGGAATTCCAACTAGAACATACATTGTACCTTTTGGAGATATCCACATATTTAGTTGTTTAGAGTTTCTTAATACTTCTGAAGATAGTTGTTTTGATACACTTTGAGTAGCTTTTTCAAATGTTTGATTGTTACCAGCTCCAGTAGTTGCCTTAAATTGTTTAAACATATTTTTAACTTTGACGCTTAGTCTTCTAGCTAAAGCATCTCTTGCAGCTGCCATCGCTTCTTCTCTTTGAAATTGAATGTCTCCTGCCGCGTTTTTTGGAGCAGAGCCTACTGCTACAATTCCGCCTTCAACATCTTCTGGCATACAAACCCATTTAGGAGCTTTGGTTCCATCGATTTGACAAGACGGTGTTTGAGGTTTTGTTTGTTGTTTATTAGCACATCCTGTAAAAGCAATTAGTGCAGCACTTCCCAATAGTAATAAAGTTTTTTTCATCGTTTCTCCTTTTTAATGAAATTTTATCATTAAAGTTCTTATACTACAAATTTAGATAAAATTTCATTAAAAAAGGATATATATGGAAAATATC
>JAMOSM010000052.1 GCA_027063075.1 Nautiliaceae bacterium
AATACCTTTAATCATTATATCAATTTTTTCTTTCATAACTTCATTTGAGATAATACCTTTGCTGATTTTTAAAGCTTCTAAAAGAGGAATACCAGATTTTACCAAAGATGAAAGAGTTAATAAAAACCTGTGAAGAGTAGCATTTTCTATAATATTTCCTATAAGATAAAGTCTAAGTAAGAAAGCATCCGCTTTATATTTAAATTTAATAGATGTTTTATATAAAAATATAATAACCAAAAATGTTACAACTAAAACCCCTAAAACCAAAAGACCATAATTTGTCAAAACATATTCAATTCCAAGTAAAATTTTTGTAGGCAAAGGAAGTTCTGCGTGAAGCTGTTTAAAAATAGACTTAAATTTTGGTACAACCATCAAAATCAAAACAACAAACGCAACCGCAATTGCAATTAAAGTAATAATAGGATATCTAAGCGCTTTTATCATTTTTTTTCTGTTTTCATACATATTTTCATAAATATTAGCCAGATAATCAATTGCCATTACCAAATCACCAGTCTGTTCTCCAAGTCTTATCATAGCAAGGGAAAGCCCACCTACATACTCTTCATACTCTGTAAAAACGTCAGTTAATGATTTACCACTGTTAATGGCATCAGCCGCATATAAAAAAAGTTCTTTAATTAAAGAGTCTTGAGTGTTATTACCTATATCTTCTAAAGCATCTTTTAGAGAAATTCCGGCTTTTATCAAAACAGCAAGTTGTCTTAGAGCCGATATATAAGAAGAGTAATTAAGCTTTCTTCTCATAACCCTTGTTACAAAAATATCTTTTAAAAGTTTCAATCTCTCTTCAAGGGGCATAGGCACCTCTTCAACTTTTACCAAAAGCCCTTTGTTCATTTTTTTTGCATCGATAATAGCCTCTGCTTTATTTAAAGATTTTATAATAACATCCTGCTGCTTTCCTTTGTAAAAAAAGGTAACTTTGTAATATTTCATGGCTTAGCCACCTTATAAACTTCTTCAAGAGGAGTCTCTCCCCTTAAAGCTTTAACAAGCCCGTCATAAAACATACTAGTAAAACCTTTTGATTTTAAATACTCAAGAAGTTCTGTACGCTCTTTATTTTTTGCAATTAAACTCTCTAACTTTTCATCAGATACAAAAATTTCTGTAATAAGCGTTCTTCCTGCAAATCCTGTCATATTACACCTCTCACATCCCCTTCCTTTAAAAAACTGCACATTAGGAGGAAGAATATGTTTTATAGGTTCAAGATAAGCTTCACTCGGTTTATACGGGGCTTTACAATAAGGGCAGTTTGTTTTTACAAGCCTTTGAGCCTCAACACCTACTAAAGAAGCCCCAACCATAAAAGGCTCAGCCCCCATATCAATCATACGACTAACGGCACTAACAGCATCGTTTGTATGAAGGGTTGAAAGAACTAAATGCCCTGTAAGAGCCGCTTTTATAGCAATTTCAAGCGTTTCAAGGTCCCTAATCTCACCTATCATAATAATATCAGGGTCTTGACGTAAAATGGATTTCAAGGCGCTTGCAAACGTAAGCCCTGCTTTTGGATTAACATTAACTTGCTGAATTCCCCTAAGTTTATACTCAACTGGGTCTTCAACTGTAATTACTTTTTTATCAACTCCCGCAACTTCATTCAAAGACGCATACAAAGTAGTAGATTTCCCACTTCCTGTAGGACCTGTTACAAGAAAAATACCGTTTGGTTTTGATAAGGCACTTCTCAAAAGGGTTAAATTTTTTTGACTTATTCCTATATCGTCAAGTTTTTTTAATATATTTCTTTTATCTAAAATCCTGATAACTATACTCTCTCCCCATACGGTAGGAAGGGTTGATACCCTAAAATCAAAATGATTTCCGTCTATTTCCATAGAAAAAGCACCATCTTGAGGTTTTCTTTTTTCACTTACATCCATTTTCGATTCAAGTTTAATTCTTGATGCCACAGCATTGTAAATATCCTCTTCTAAATCCCACTGCTCATATAAAGTCCCTAAAATCCTAAGCCTGATTTCCGCACCTTCTTCATCCGGTTCTATATGAATATCACTTGCCCTTTTTTCTATAGAAACTTTTAAAATATATTCAATTAACCTCATTACAGCTGATTCTTCTCCGGCAACTTCTTCACCTTTTAATTCTCTTTTGATTTCCGCTTTTAATTTATTTATTTTTTCTTTATTTTCAAGAAGCTTTAATACTTTTTCAATATCTTCTTTGTGAGCTAAAACAAACTGCAGCTCAGCATTTGGAAAATAACGTTTAAAATAAGCTTTAACATTCCAGTCAATTGGATTTTCAGCAGCTACAATAACCCTGTTTAATTTAATATCAATAG
>JAMOSM010000053.1 GCA_027063075.1 Nautiliaceae bacterium
CTTTACACTATAAAAATAGCGCCAAAAATCTATTAATTGGCGCTAATCGTCTGTTTCAAGCTCAAGGCTCATTAAGTACATATCTTCCCCGTCAATTATTTCTAAGTTTCCGCTTTTACATTTAGGACACAGATATTCATCTTTTTGAAGTACGCTTTCACTTCCGCACTCTTTACACCGCACAACTACCGGTTGTATCTTCATTAAAAATTCTGCATCTTCGCACATTGTACCTTCTTTAAAGGTATCAAAAGCTGTTCTTAAAAGTTCAGGCTCTACTCCGCTTAATACTCCGATTTTTATTTCGAGTTTTGTAACTTTTTTTGCGTTGTTTTTTATTGCGTGTTCTTCTGCAAGTTGAAGTAGGGAATCTACTATTGAATACTCATGCATTCATAACCTTTTTTTAAAATTATATTATAATAATGGAAAAAAAGGATAAAAGTGAGCAAAGAAGAGAGAAAACTTGAAATAATGAAAACGGCTCTTAATCTTTTTGCAAAAAGAGGGTTTTATAATACAACTATTGCCGATATTGCACGTGAGATGGGAATGAGTGTTGGAAATATGTATAACTATTTTCCAAGTAAAGAATCTTTGGCAAAAGAGCTTTTAATTTATACTTCTAAGGTTTTTGGAGAAGAGATTAGAAAAATAAATGAAATGGATATAAGTTCTAAAGAAAAAATAAAAAAAATCGTTGAATTATACTTCAAAAAAGCACAAGAAGAACCTGAGCTTGTTGATTATTTTATGAGGGTTTATCTTTCAAACAAAGAAATTTTTAATAATGGATGTGAGGGAATGCTTTGTGTTAGTGCTTTTGTAACAGAGATTATGATTTTTTTTGAAGAGGGAGTTAGAAAAAAGGAGCTGAAAAATCAGGACTTTTTTGCGGCTTTTGGTCTTTTTATGGGGTATATCGGGGGACTTGCTTTTTTAAACAGGGAAAATATTTTAGGCAAGTCTCTTGATGAATATATTGAGCCTGTAAGCGAAAATATTTATAATGCGCTCAAAGCCTAAACTTTTATGGATAGACGCCGTTAGCTGTAACGGCTGTTCCCACTCTTTTTTTAATATAGATTTAAGTTTTCTTGATAATTTTGAGCTTCTCTATCACCCTTTACTTCCAAGCGGAGATTTTAAAATCCAAAACAGTGATATTTTGATTGTTGAAGGTGCGATAAAACCTAATTTTTTAAGACTCGGATTTGATTTGAATGAGCTTATAAGCAAACTTTTTTTTAAGGCAAAAACGGTTATCGCCCTTGGAACATGCGCTGTTTATGGGGGGATTTTTGGAGAGGGGCTTGTTTTTAATAAAACTTCAAAAGGTAAATTTTTTAAATGCAAGGATAAAGTTATAAATATTCCCGGCTGTCCTGCGCATCCTGAATGGCTTTTTTATATTTTAAATATGCTAAAAGAAAACAAAAAAATAGTTCTTGATGAATTAAATAGACCCGTTGAAATTTTTTCATATACTTCTCATATGGGATGTACTAGGAATGAATATTTTGAATGGAAAGTAGATGCTGAAAGGTTTGGGGAAAAAGAGGGGTGTCTTTTTTACTATTTCGGATGTCAAGGACCTTTTACACACAGCAGCTGTAATAAAATACTGTGGAATGAAGTAAATTCAAAACCGCGTGCCGGAACGCCTTGTTTTGGATGCACAGAGCCTCTTTTTCCAAAAGAAAATCTTTTTCAAACAGAAACTTTTATGGGTATTCCTGCAAACATTCCTTTAGGGGTTAGTAAAAGGGCTTATCTAACATTAAGCGGGATTGCTAAAAGTCTTACAAATGAAAGGCTTACGAAAAAACTTATAAAGTGTGAAAATGAAGATAAACAAAAAGATAATTAATAAAATTGAGGGTGAGGCGACTTTAAAAATTTATGGAGATAAAGTAATTGAGTTTGCAGAAATTGAGTTTTGGCAATACAGGGGAATTGAAAAGTATCTTCAAAACAGACACTATATGGATGCACTTGTTATAAATCCAAGAGTATGTGGTATATGCGGACACTCTCATTTGCTTGCAACGGCAAAGGCTATTGAAAATGCTTTTGGTATTAAAGTCAGTAAAAAGGCTGAAATTTTAAGAGAAATTACAACAGGTCTTGAAATTATTCAAAATCATATAAAATGGTTTTATGTAACCTTGTATCCTGCTCTTATTCAGGATAAATCTTTAATATTAAAAGCTTTAAATATAACTTCTTTTGTTGCAAAGATTATTGCTGTAATTGCCGGACAGTTTCCTCACAACTCTTATATAATCCCGGGGGGTGTTACTTCTGATTTGACTAATTTAGAT
>JAMOSM010000054.1 GCA_027063075.1 Nautiliaceae bacterium
ATTGTACCTCCCGCAAAAGTTCCAAGAAGAAGAGGGTTTGATACACCTGAAAAAAAAGCGGTGTTACTTCACGCTATAGTGCATATTGAATACTCGGCAATTGATTTAGCACTCGATGCAGCTTACAGATTTAGAAATTTGCCAAAAGAGTATTATTTCGACTGGCTAGAAGTTGCAGAAGATGAAATAAGACACTTTAAGATGATAAATTCGCTACTTGAAAAAACAGGTTATAAATACGGAGACTTTCCCGTGCATAACTCTTTGTTTGAAGCTTCTTTAAAAACACAGGATTTATTAAGCCGAATGGCAATAATTCCAAGATGGTATGAAGCTAACGGACTTGATGCAAATGAAAAGATAATCAACCGCCTTCAAAAATCAAAAGACCCTTTTGCAAAAGAGGTAATCGAAACTCTTAAAATTATCCTAAAAGAAGAGATACCTCACGTAAGTAAAGGCGATAAATGGTTTAAGTGGGAATGTAAAAGAAAAAATCTTGACCCAATTAGCACATATTTTGAGATAGTTGATAATTTCTTTAAAGACTGGAAGAAAAAAGATATAAACGTAAAAGCCAGACTAAAAGCCGGCTTTAGCTGCGATGAACTTAAAATTTTAAATTCTAAAGTGAAGTGTTAGTTAAAACACTCTATTTTGCTTCCGTCTTTAAACTCCACTCTAGTTGGGGCAAAATAGATGTTAAGGTTTTTAGGGTTTTCATCTTTTAAATAATTTTCTAATTCATTGTTTATAAGATGCTTTTTCTTAATAGTAATAATTTTCCCGGGTTTTATATCCACTTTTCTTTCAATAAAATCCTCAAGAATTTTTACCCTGTCTTTATCTTCGGCATAAAGAGTTCCTTTTATAAAAGTCACTTCTTTTGGATAAGTGTTTTTTATTTTTATTTCTAAAAAATAATAAGGGATGATTTCATCAAAATAAGTGTATTTTAAAGAAACAACCTTTAACTTATCACAGCTTTTTATAGCAAACTGATTTTTTGTCTCAATCTCTTGGGTTTTAATTTTACTTTCCTGAGTTTTCATTTTTTCTTTTAAAAACTTAATTTCATTTTCCTGGGCTTTTACCCTTTTTTCTAAAGATTCGATTTTTTGTAAAATCAAATCAAGTTTTTTGTTTATATCACTGTCTGCAAACAAAACCGAAAAAATAAACAAAACGGCAACAACCTTTTTCATTGTCTTCCTTTTTGAATGTATTTTAGCAAAATTAAAGTATAATTTTTAAAAACTAACACAAGAGGTGTAAATGAAAGATATACTAGCCTTAATAATCTCTTTAATTATTACAATGATTGTATTAAATTACTTAAAACTTCCGTTTATAATAGGTTTTATTGTAGGAAGCATTTTATGGAGCATTTTACATTTTAACCTAAAAAAATGGTTATAATTTTAAAAAAAGGAGTAAAATGAAACTAACTCACATAAATGAAAAACACAATCCTAAAATGGTTGATGTAGGTGATAAAGCAATTACTAAAAGAATTGCAACTGCAAGCGGAAGAATAAAAATGAAACCATCTACAAAAAAAGCCATTCTTGAAGAAAAAACAAAAAAAGGAGCGGTACTTCAAACCGCAATAATAGCGGCAATTATGGGGAGCAAAAAAACAAGCGAACTAATCCCGATGTGCCATAATATATTAATTGACGGGGTTGATGTTGATATTGAAGAAACTGAAGAGGGATTTAAACTAACAGCCACTGCAAAAACAACTTCTAAAACAGGCATTGAAATGGAAGCCCTAACGGCTGTAAGTGTCGGACTTTTGACAATTTACGATATGGCAAAGGCAATTGACAGAGAAATGGAAATAACAGATATAAAACTTGAATACAAAGCAGGCGGAAAGTCCGGGGAATTTAAAAGAGATGAAAAGTAACATCCCCTGCTTTATCCTAGCCGGTGGAAAATCAAGCCGCTTTAAAAGCGACAAAGCAAAACTTTTTTACAAACATCAATACAGTTTATGTAAAAAAGTATTTAAAAACATCTATTTTGTAGCGAAAAAAAAGAAATTTAAAAAATACCCGTTTTTTATAGAAAAATCAAAAACTTACGCCCCCGTTTTTGCACTTGAAGAAATTATAAAAAAACATAAAAAAGTTTTTGTAATAAATATAGATACACCACTTGTAACAGAAAAAGAGATAAAAAAACTACTTTTAAAAAAAGCTGTTGCAAAAGAAAACCCATTAATCGGATATTATGACTATACAATGCTAAAAAACATCAATAAAAACAGTTTAAAAATCTACGGTATAAACAAAAGAGAACTCTCAATAAAAAATCACCTTAATATTAATAAAAAAGAAGATTTAAACCTCCTCCCAAATAAAATCAGGAAGAGAATCAAATTCCGCAAATCTTGATTTTTCCAAATCCGGCTTAATTTCTATTCCCAGTTTTTTAGCCATTTTTATGATATCTTCTATTTCATTGTCTTTTCCAAAATAAGAGATATAATTATTAACACCTTTTTTCAGTTTTGATTCATCTTTGCCAATCAAAACCTCAAGCAGCTGGTTTAAATAAGCACTTTTTAAAATATTAAGAACCCTGTTTTTAAAAAGCGTGCTGTAAGAAAGCCCTTTTAAAAGGTTTTTTATAGCTTTTACATTACCGCTTGAAGAATATTTTTCAGCCTGTTTAAATTTTGAAGAGATATTTCTTTGCAATTTTTCATAATCTTCACTCTCTTCTAAAAAAGGATACTCTAATACCATTTTTTCTACTAAGTCATATTCTTTGTTAGCTAAAGCATTTAAAAAAGCTGAGTATATTTTTGCTTTTTTAATAATCTCTTCAGACTCTTCTTTTTGTTTTGGAAACTGTCTTAAAATATTCGCATAATTTATAGCCTCTTTAAAACGCCCCTCTTTTAAAGCCCTTAAAGCCGCATTTTTTATTCTCTCCCCAAATTTTAAAGCCTGTTCATATTCCGGAGTTTCATATAAAAATGGATATCTGTTAAGTAAAGAAAAAAATTCTTCAAACTTTTTTCCTAAAAGATAACTTTTAACTAAATCATAAAGCTGCTTATCATTAAAAAGAGCCTGTATCAAAGGAGTTTTTTGAGGGACTCCTCGAAACGGCATAAGAATTTGCCTGACTTTATCTTCCTGTCCTTTTATTTTTATAAGCTCTTTTGCCATGTTAAACACCTTTTTCCAGTCTTCTTCCATTTTTTTATAATAAATTGTATCTTTAAAAGAAGGATATCTTGATACTAAAGAGTAAGCTAAAGGGTATTTTCTGTTAATTACCGCTGTTTTAAATTTTTCAAATTCAGCAAAGTCGTTTAAGATATTTTGAATAATACTTCTTTTTTGAGGAACCGACAAAAACGGGGTTAAAATCTGTTTTGCATTGTTATAAGCACCTTTTTCCATTAATTTATAAGCGGTTGTCAGTGTTTTATCCCATATGTTTTCCAACTTTTTAAAAAGAGTGCTTCTTTTTAAGAACGGATTTTGTTTAGCCAGCTCATACGCTTTTGCATAATCTTTTCTCTCAATAGCCTCATTTAAAAGTTTTTCATCTTCAAAAATATCAAATATATAAACACTTCCTCCAAGTGTCCCTATCCAAAGGGTAGAATTCTCAGCAACATATGCAATAGAACTTGGAAGTTCTCCTATTTTTATAAATGAGTCGCTAATAAGCTCATAATTTATTAAATCATAAAGATAGATTTTTTTCTCTCTTGTAATTACAAACATAAATTCTTCATTTTCATCAAAATCAAAATCAATAACCATATCAGCAACATTTCTAAGCCTTGCCATTACAGAGGCTTTTAGATAATCCCATACAATAAGCTCACCTGTTTTATCACCGCTGACCATTCTTTGAGATTTTAAAAACTTAATCTGTGTCACAGCCCCTCTGTGAGCTTTTTTTCTGTAATTTATATTCAAAGAAGAGATGTTTGTAATATTAATCATTTTATCAAAACTGCCCGTTGCAACCCACAATGAATTTTTACTAAAGGCACCTGAGAGGACATAATCAGGGTGAGGAGGCAAAGAGATTACCATTTTTCCAGATTCTAAAGACCAAAGATAAGCCCTGCCATCCATTCCGCCGCTTAAAAGGTAATTTTCGTCAAAATCAAAATTTAAAGACAAAACCTCACCTCTGTGCCAGCCAAGAGTGTAAAGGAGTTTTTTTTCTTTTATATTCCAGACAGTCGTTTTGTTTTTACCTTTAACGGCAATGGCTAAGTAGTTTCCGTAAGGAGAAATGGCAACACTATTCTCAAGAGGATTATTCTCCGGCAGGTTTATTTTAAAACCACCTTTTAATTCAAAATCTATTGAAAATATTCTAAATGTGTTTTTTTTATCAATAATTCCTATTTTTCCATCTATATACCTAACTAAGCTTACGGGGGTTTTTAAATTTAAAATCTTTTTTACATTCAAAACTTCTCCTTTTAAAATATGATAACATTTTACAAAAAAAGGTTTTTAATGCCAATACTAACACTTATTGACACATTTGGATTTCTGTTTAGAAACTACTATGCACTTGAGAGGGCAAAACTAAAAAGCAAAAAAGGCGTTCCAACAGGAATGATTACAGGATTTATGAACTTTATAGCTTCTCTTGGAAAAGATTTTGAGACTGATTATATAGCTTTTGCACTTGATAGCAAAGAGGACACTTTTAGAAAAGAACTTTTCAAAGATTATAAAGCCAACAGAAAAGAACCCCCAGAAGATTTAAAAACACAGCTTCCTATTGCTATAGACCTAATTGAAAAAATGGGCTTTAAAATGATAAAAATGCCGGGGTTTGAGAGTGATGATATTATAGCTTCTCTTGCGAAAACTGCTTCAAAAAAAGGAATAAAAGTAAAAATAGTAAGTCACGATAAAGATATGTATCAGTTAATTGATGAAAATATAGTTATTTTCGACCCTATGAAAAAAAAGGAAATAGGAGTAAATGAATGTATAGAAAAATTTGGAGTGCATCCAAAAGATTTTAGAGATTTTCAAGCTCTTGTAGGAGATAAAAGCGACAATATCCCGGGAGTCAGAGGCGTTGGAGAAAAAACGGCTGCAAAACTGATAAATGAATACCACACCCTTGAGAATATTTATGCAAACATAGACAAAATAAAAGGAGCTTTGCAAAAAAAATTAATAGAAAATAAAGAAAACGCTTTTTTAAGCAGAGAACTTGTAACACTAAAAACCGACCTTTTTGAAGATGTAGATTTAAAAGAGTTTAAATACCCAGAAATTAACCCTGTTTTAAAAGTAGAGGATGAACTTATAGAACTTAATATTACTTCAATACTTGATAGAGTTAAAAAAAACGGGCTTTTTGTAAAAACAAAAGAACCTACAAAACAGATAGAGTTTGAAGCAGTCATTTTAGAAAATGAAAAAGAACTTTTTGAAACGATTGATAAAATAAAAGATGAGGTTGTAGCATTTGATACGGAAACAGATAGCCTTGAAAATCCAAAAATCGTGGGATTTAGTTTTGCTTTTGAAAAAAATAGAGCTTATTATGTACCAATTAACCACTTTTATTTAGGGGTAGAAAAGCAAATTGACGAGAATATAGCCTTAAAAGCTATAGAGAAAATACTTGAAAAAAAAGTAATAGGACATAATTTGAAGTTTGACTTTAAAATGCTAAGAAACTACGGCTTAAAAACCCCAACGCCCTTAGCAGATACTATGATTATGGCTTGGCTGCTTGACCCCGATTCACATGTTGGACTTGATAATCTTGCAAAAAGATATCTTAATCACCAAAACATAAAATATAAAGAAATTGTCGGAAAAAACCAAAACTTTGCAGATATTGACATAAAAACTGCCGCAAAATACGCGGCAGAAGACGCAATAATTACGCTTAAACTCTACGAAAAATTAAAAGACAAACTTTGGGATGAGGTAAAGTGGGATTTTGAAAATATAGAAATGCCTTTTATAAACATTTTAATAGATATGGAAAAAGAGGGAATAAAGGTTGATATAGAGTATCTTGAAAAACTTCAAAAAGAACTCTCTTATAAATTAAAAAACTTAACAAGTGAAATTTATAACTTAGCAGGTGAAGAGTTTAATATAAAATCTCCAAAACAACTAAGTCATATTCTGTTTGAAGTCTTAAAACTTCCTGCAAAGAAAAAAACAAAAACAGCCTACTCAACCGATGAAAAAGTATTAAACTCTTTAAAAGAGGCTCACCCTATTATTCCAAAACTGCTTGAGTATAGAAAAATTGATAAACTGCTCTCAACTTATGTAATTCCTCTAAAAGAGTATGCAAAAAAAGATAAAAACCATAAAATCTATACAAACTTTTTACAAACAGGAACAGCCACAGGCAGACTCTCAAGCAAAAACCCAAACCTGCAAAACATTCCAACTTCAACCGAAATAAACATAAGAAACGCATTTATAACAGATAAACTATTTGCAAGTCTTGATTATTCTCAGATAGAACTAAGACTTCTTGCTCACTTTAGCAAAGATGAAAATTTAATAAAAGCGTTTTTAAACAACGAAGATATACACCAAAAAACCGCTGATTTGATAGGAGTTAGCAGAAGTATTGCAAAATCGATTAACTTTGGTCTTATTTACGGAATGGGACCTAAAAAACTGAGTGAAACCATAAATGTATCTCTTAAAGAAGCAAGAGAATTTATTGAAAAATATTTTAAATCATTTCCAACAGTTAAACACTTTATTGAGAAAACAAAAGAAGAAGCAAAACAAAAAGGGTATGTAGAAACATTACTTAAAAGAAGAAGATTTTTTGATTTTACAAACGCAAACCAAAGATTAATAGCAGCATACGAAAGAGAAGCCGTTAATACGATTTTTCAAGGAAGTGCGGCTGATATAATAAAAAAAGCAATGATAGAAATTAAAAAAAAATATCCAAACTCAAAAATGGTCCTTCAAATTCACGATGAACTGATTTTTGAAATAGAAAATGAAAATCAGGCTCAGGAATATAAAAAAATAATGGAAAACGCCTTTAAATTGAAAGTGCCTTTAAAAGTAGAGATGAGTTTTGCTAAAAGATGGGGTGAGCTTAAATAACTCTTATCACCTTATCTACTTTAAATTTTTTTATATTCTCTTTTTTGTAATTTTTAATCTGTTTTTTTATAACCTCCAAAGGAACATTATGAATATTTCTTTTATAATGCCATAAAGCTCCTTTTGGTCTGAAATCCACCAAAATTACTTTATATCCATACTCTTTTGCTTTTTTTATATAAGGCTTTGCATCTTTTGCCAAAATATTTGTATTATCTACAACTACAACTCTTTTTTTCTTTTTTAAAGACTCTTCAAAATTTTTAAGATTTTTTTTGTGATAAAACCCAAGCTTTTTAAAATCAAACTTGTATTTTCCGTTTATATAAAAAAAACTGTCAGTTGAATGAACAACCCTGTCTTTTGGAAGTTTTTTTACAAATGTGCTTTTACCACTTCCACTAACTCCCCTTAAAATATATACTCTTTTCAAATTTTCCCTTTTTTTACAAAAATTTTATAAAAATTTTACAAAAGCTATTCAATTTATGCTTAATTATCCGATTTATTTTTAAATAACACAAAGGATTAAAAAATGGAAATCGTTGCAGCAGTTGTAGGAGGATATTTAGTTTTTGCGGCTATTGAAATATTTTACTTTAAAAAATTGGAAAAAAAACTACAAAGTGAAACAAAAAAAATTTAGTAAAACACTTTAATTTCACTCTTTCCTCGTGTTTTTTTCCTAATTATAATCTGTTGTTCAATTTCATCTTTTAATTTTTCAACGTGAGAGATTATTCCTATATTTCTGTTTGAACTCAATAAAACTTCAAGAGCTTTATTTAAACTCTCTTCATCCAAACTACCAAACCCTTCATCTAAAAACATATTTTCAATTTTTATACTATCTCTTAACATATTGCTAAGCCCAAAAGAAAGCGCTAAAGAAACCAAAAATTTTTCTCCTCCACTTAAAGTATTTACTTCTCTTTGAGTAGAATAAAAAGTATCCAAAATAAACAAATCAAGTTTTTCCAAATCTTTTGATTTTTGCAAAATATACCTACCATCGCTTAATTTCTCAAGTTCTTTGTTTGCCATAAAAAGGAGTGAATCTATCATATAGTTAATAGCGATTTTTTTAAAAGCTTTTCCGTCTCTGCTTCCTATTTTTGAATTTAATTTTTCATATATTTTTAAAGTTTTGCTTAAACTTTTTAATTTATTTTGAAGCTCTTTTTTTAAATTAAGCTCTTCTTTTAACTCTTCAATCTCCTTTTTTAAATACCCAATTTCTCTGTTTAAACTATCTTTTTTCTCTAAAAGCATCTCTTTTTCAGTTTCATCAACCTCATCTACAACAATATTTTTTATTTTCTTTTCTATTTCTTTAAGATAATTTTCTTTTTCTTTTATCGTCGAACTTAAAAAAACATACCTTTTTTCAAGCTCAAAAAAACTATTTTTAAAATCAAAAAACTCCTCTTCTTTTTTATTATACTCTTTTTGAAGAAGCTCTTTTTTAAGGCTTGGGGATTTATATTTTAATTTAATTTTAGAAATTTTATCTTCATACTCTTTTATCTCTTTTATAATCTTATCTTTTTGTCTATTTTTTAAATTCAAAAAATTTTCTTTCTCTTCTATCTTAGAAACGATTCCACTTAAAACATTAAAAAGCTCATTTTTTCTTTTCTCAAATTCTTCGTTTTTTACCTTCTTCTTTTTTAAAGACTCTATCTCATCCTCACTAAGTCCAAAAGTTTTGAGTTTTTTAGATAATTTTTCGCCTTTACTTTTAATATCTTCTAAACTTTTAAACTCTTTTTCAAAAAAGTTCTTATATTTGCTAAGCTCATCTTCTAAATTTTTAAGCAAATTTTCTCTATACTCTATCTCTCCTTTTAGTTTTTCATACTTTTGCTTTATATCTTTTTCAATATTAGGAGGACTTTTTACAAAAGGATGCTCTAAACTTCCACAAAGAGGACAGGGCATATTCTCTTTTAAAACAGCTCTTTCTCTTTCATACCTTAAAACCAACGCTTTTGCTTCTAAATACTCGAACTCTTCTTTTAAAGTTTCAAGTTCCTTTTTTAGTTGTTCAATCTCCTCTTCTAAAAAAAAAGATTTATCTTGATACTCTTTTATAAGCTCTTTTGAAGTCATATACTCATTTCTTAAAAAAACAATTTCATTATAAATAACATTTACTTCATCAAAATTTTCTAACGCTTTGTCTTTAAAAAAAGAGTTTTCTATTTTTTTAAGCTCACTATCAACATAAGATTTTTTCTCTTTTAAACTCTCAAGCTCCTTTTTCTCCTTTAAAATCTCTTTTTTTAGTCTATTTAGCTCATCTTTTTTTCCATCTTTTCTTTCTTTAAAATTATTTAACTCTTTTT
Source organism: Nautiliaceae bacterium (assembly GCA_027063075.1). Classification (GTDB taxonomy): domain Bacteria; phylum Campylobacterota; class Campylobacteria; order Campylobacterales; family Nautiliaceae; genus Caminibacter. The sequence continues at coordinate 9,458 of JAMOSM010000054.1, forward strand.
CTATTAAAATTTCTTTATCAAGTTCTTTAATATTTTTTAAAAACTCTTCTTTAAACTTCTCAAACTCTTTTTGCTTTACAAAAAACTCACCTTTTATCTTTTCATAATCTATTTTTTTTATCTCACTCTTTAAACTTTCAATCTCCTTAAAAAGTTTCTCTTTTTGAGAGGATAAGTTCTTTTTTTCTTTTAAAAAAAAGAGATTTTTTTCTATTATTTCAAGCTCTTTATTAACTTCTTTTAATTCGTTAAACTTACAAAAAACTTCTTTTTCTAACGCTTTAATATCTTTATCACAAACCAAAATACCTGCAATTTTATCTTGCAAATAAAAAGCTTCCTCTTTTAAAGCTTTTGTCCTCTCAAACACCTTAATAGAAATCTTTTCAAACTCTCTAACATCTAAAATTCTCTCAAGTACACTCATCTTTTCATTTGAATCAGCTCTTAAAAAAGCATCAAACTCTCCTTGAGCTAACACCACAGATTTTGTAAATTGATTAAAATCAAGTTTTATAAGTTTTAAAATCTCATCTTTTACCGACTTACTGTCTGCAATCTGCTCATTCTCTTTATAAAGGGTTCTTTTTAATTCAATTTCTTTACCTTTTCTTATAAGCTTAGCATCCCAATTTATTCTATAATTTACGCCATCAACTTCAAATTCAAGAACTATCTTAGCAGATTTCGCATTTTTGTTAAGAAGATATTTTGAAAATTTAAGCCTTGGAGTTTTATTGTATAAAGCCGCTAATATAGCATCTATTATAGTGCTTTTTCCAGCTCCCGTAGGACCTGAAATTAAAAAAAGCCTATCAAATTTCGTAAAATCAATCTCAAACTCCCCATAAAAAGAGTTTATATTTTTTAAGTAAAGCCTTTTAATTTTCATCCTCTCCCCTAATCTCATCTACAATTTTCAAAATTTCATCTAAATCTTCATCATCTTTAAAAATCTCTTTTATAAAATCAACAGGCGTTATACTCTTAATTTCGACTTCATCTCTTAAAATCTCTTTAAAAGGCATTTTGATTTTTACGATTTTTAAATCATTTTTTCTTAATTTCTCAAGTTCAACACTCGATACCACCTCATCAAGTTCAATCTCTACAAAACTATCTTTTTTTATTTTACCAATCTCCTCTTTTATATACTCAAAACCACCCTTTAAAGAATAAAACTCTCTAAATTTCGGGACATCTACAAACTTATACTCCATTGTATCCGTATCTAAAACAACAACCTTTTTTTGATAATTTTCATTAAAACTAAGCTGCAAAGGAGAGCCACTATAAATTACTCCCTTTTTAATTTCCTGTGGCTTATGAATATGTCCAAGAGCCACATAATCATAACCCTCAAACACACTGCTTGGCACATTCTCTATTTTTCCTATGTAAATGTCCCTTTCAGAAGAAACTTCACTTCCATACACCGTAAAATGAGCCGTTGTTATGAGTTTTTTATCACTTTTGTGAGAATAAATTTTTTTAATAGCTTCTACAATATCACTATCAAACTTTTTCAAAATCCCTTCTCTTAAAAAAGAAACAGCAACTATTTCAAAATCATCAAATTCAATCACTTCTTTAAAATCGTCATTAGCCCCACTAACTACTACAATATCCAAAAATTTAAGTATCTCTTTTGGAGCTTTTAGGTATTTAGGAGAGTCGTGATTGCCTCCTATTATTATCACTTTTTTTAAAACTCCTCTAAGTTTAACCAAAAAATCATAATACAAAGCCACAGCTTCATTTGAAGGAAAATAAACATCAAAAATATCTCCACTTATTATCAAAATATCCATTTTCTCTTTTTTTATAACCTCTAACAACCACTCAAAAAACATCTTAAACTCATCATATCTATCAAACCCACCTATACTATGACCTATATGCAAATCGCTTGTATGAAGTATCTTCATTAACACCACTCTTTTAGTTTTTCTTTTGCTTTTTGTTTATGCTCTTTTTTTATAGAAGTCGCAAGAAGAAAAATCACTCCCGCTAATGCACTTAAATCATCGCTATATCCAACAACAGGTGTAATATCCGGAATTGCATCAACAGGCGATATAAAATACCCCAAAGCCCCATAAATCAACGCTTTTACATTCATTGGGGTATCAGGGTCCTCAGCGACGTAATAAAGCACTAAAGCTTTTTCGATAACCTCACAACCTGCTTTTTTAAAACTGTTTTTTATCTTATCCCAAAAACTCTCTTCAGAGTAATTTTTCTCAAATCCTTTTACTTTATCTTCAACACTCATCCTGGCTCCTTTAAAGTACTAAATCATCTATTTCCAAATACTCAATATCCCCTATTCTTAAAACTTCACCTTTTATGTTGTAAATTGTAACATAATCATCGCTTTCACTATACTTTTTTAAAATCTTTTTTATAATACTTAACTCTTTTTCACTCACTTCACATTCAAACAGACTTTTTTGAGTACGTATTCCAAATACCAAAAGCTCTTTTGCTAAATGATTTCTGTTTTTATCATTTTTTATATCATATGCTACTACAATTCTCATTTAAAATATCCTTTCAATAGAAGTTGAAGCTTTTATATCCTCTTTTTTAAGAACATTAAACAAAAAACATTTATCTTCACTCTCATTAATAATTTCCCTAATTCCTTCTAAAATATTTTTTGCTTTTCTGATTCCAATATCAGCTTCAAATACACTTTTTTGAGCTCTTATACCAAGACTTTCCAGATATTTAGCAACTTTCATAAGTCTTTTTTCATCTTTTATATCATATGCAATTACAACCATTCGTTCTCCTTGTAGTATTTTATATTTTTTACTATGTAATTCTTAATATTATTTTTATGGATATCTTCTATAAAAACCCTACTTAAAACCTTTAAATAATTAAAATGAAATTTTCCATTATAAATATCTCTTTTCCAAAATCTGTAATAAAGCATTACTTTGTCAAAATAACTGTATCTAAAAACATCTCCAAAAATTTCCTCACCTCTTTTAAAACCTAACGAATAAATATAGCTTCTATAAAAAGAGTGGGCATAATTATTCAGATAAATTATAAATTTTGAAAACTCTTCTACATATTCTTTCCCTCTTTCGAGTTCTAAAATATCAACTACACTTCTTTGAATGGCATTATCAACCATAGCAAAAGCCTCATTCTCTTTTCTATTTTTTAAAGCTTTTTTCGCAAAAGACTTTAATATTTCAAATTCGTTATCTCTCCAACCCCTTAACATCACATAATGCCTTCTCATCATTTTATGACGTTTCTTCTTAAAATAAGCATAAATTCCAATTTTTAAATCTAAAAATTTTTCTTTTGTAACCGGTTTATATTTTACAGGTGCCGGAAAAAAATTTTCATCTTTAATCTTGCCGCTACTTCCTATATTTACACACTTATATTTTTCACTAAGTTCATTAAAAAGTTTTTTTGAATTAAAAATATAAACTAAATCCACATTTTTTCTATAAAGAAATTTTTTATCAAAAAATTTAGGATGAGTAACAAAAACTAACATAAACTCTCCTTAAATTTTTTTAATATTGAGTTTTCATAATTCAAAATAAACCTGTCGAAATCCCTTAAAACTTCTTTTCTTGCTTCTTTTTTCAGATACAATCCATCAAAACCATTTTCATATACTTTTTCTAATATATCAAGGCTTAAAAATGTAAGATATACTCTTGCCTCTTCCATAACATCACTTGCAAACACCGCGTGAGTTCCCCTTTTTTGATGTAAAAATCCGATAAAAGGGTCAAATCCAACCATAACTATTTCACTAAACACATATGAATAATAAAGCGTATATAAAAACCCTAAAAGTCCGTTTATCCTGTCAGGCGGAGGATTGTAAGCCCTTTTTTCAAATTCATTTATTCCTTTTTTTCTAAGATTTTTTTTAAACATTTCAAACATAACCCTGCTAGCATTTCCCTCAATCCCTAATATCTCATTTAAACTAACCGCTGTTTTTAATTTTGCCTTTAGCATATCAAGCTCTAATTTAGCAACCTCTTCAATAGCTTCAATTTTTTTCAAAACTATCACTTTTGCATACTGAATATTATTTCTGTTTTCCCACTGCCAAATTCTCCTTCTCATATCGCTTTTCAAAAGCTCCGGCAGCAAAACTCCTAAAAGTTCATACTTTTTATTCATAAAAACAATACTTCTTTTATTTTTTAAAAGCAAATTCCTTGCACTAATACTTATTTTTACTTTATCAAACACAAACAGATTATCAATCATACCTAAAGGAATTTTTCTTCCATTTATTTTTAAAACATTTCCCTCTCTTTTAATCTCCCCTTCATTAACATACAGATTTTTTTTCATAATATGCCTTTTTATGTTTTACTTTTCTTGAATAAATTTTTTTGCTTTTTACAACTTTTGACATCATATTAACCTCTTTTTTATAAGAAAGAATTATGTTATAATCTCTCATAGCAAATCCTTTAAAACTTTTTGAAAGTATTCCTAATTTGAGCGTCAAAAGGCGTCGGTTTTAAAATTAATCAATTTTTCCACAAAATTTTGAAAATTTGCAAAAAAAGTCGTTTTTTGTTAAAATTTGTGGAAAGTTAAAAAGTTCTTTGAAAGTCCGAAATATTGGTATTTTTAGGAGTTTTACTAAAAGTCGCTTAAGCAAACTTTAAGCTTTAAAAAGTTAAAAAAACACCGAAAATCCGAAGGGTTTAACTGATGACCCGATTTAAGGGGATTGCGACGTGCATTCCTCCATTCGTACGGATCAGTCAAATTGAGGTTTAACTGATGACCCGATTTAAGGGGATTGCGACCTTTCTTTTTCCAGAATTTCAACTCCTCAACAACAGGTTTAACTGATGACCCGATTTAAGGGGATTGCGACCTCCAGGAGAGCAG
>JAMOSM010000055.1 GCA_027063075.1 Nautiliaceae bacterium
TCTCCCTCAATTTCTATTATTTCAAAATCATTTGGAATTTCATAATTTAAAAGCTTTGCGGCTTTTTTTATCATTTTTTTATTTGCAATATAAACAGGTTTAACAAACTGTTTGATTTTATTGTGGGTTTTTAGGGCTATTTCTGGTCCTACTCCGTTAAAGTCTCCAAGACTAACTGCGACGTTTTGCATAATTTCTAGCCCTTTCTAAATCGTCTTTAGTGTCTATTCCGAAACTTTCGGTTTTTACTTTTATCATTGCTATTTTTTTACCGTTTTCTATAACCCTTAACTGTTCAAGCTTTTCTATATGCTCTAAATTCCCTTTCATTTTTACAAACTCATCTAAACTTTTTTTCATAAATCCGTATATACCTATGTGTCCTAAATATGTATGTGGTATATTGTCTCGGTTGTATGGGATTTTACTTCTTGAAAAATAAATTGCATTATTATCCTTATCAAGAATAACTTTTACAAGGTTTGGGTCTTGGGCTTGCAATTCGCTTATTTTTTTATAACAGCTAACCATTACAAAATCTCTGTTTTTAATTTCAAGCAGTTTTTCTTTTACTTTTTGTAAAATTTCAGGTTCTAAAAAAGGCTCATCCCCTTGCATATTAATTACAAAATCATTTTCTTTAAGTCCTATTATATCGGCGGCTTCTTTTATTCTATCACTTCCACTTTTGTGGTTTTTATCAGTCATTACCGAATTTATATTGTATTTTTTGCAAACGTTTATTACTTCTTCGCTGTCGGTTGCCACTACTACATCATCAACTTCTTTTGCTACATTTGCACACCATATAATCATAGGAAGTCCGTTTATATCTGCTAAGACTTTGTTTGGAAGGCGGCTTGAAGCAAGTCTTGCTGGGATTATTATCATTGTTTTCCTTTTTAGATATAATTTTACTAAAAAAAGGTTTAAAATGAATAAAAGAGAAAAACATCTTGAAAATGCTTACAAAATTCAGCAGAAAATAAAAGATGCAAAACATATTGATGAAAACAAAAAAAGTGTTATTTTAGAAAAAATTGAGGAGTGGCGACACGACAAAGAGGCTGTGGCTTTAATACCTGCTTTGCTTATGAAATATTATGAAGAGGATATAAAACCAATTTTAGATGAGTTAGGACTTACAGATTGATACTTTATCAGCCAAAAAACGGGTATTGCTATAATTCTGATACAATGTTTTTATATGACTTTATAAGCCGGTTTAATATTAAAGGGGATGTTTTAGAAGTCGGTGGAGGATGTGGGGTTTTAGGACTTTTGATAAAAAGAGATTTTCCAAAAATTAATTTAACAATAATAGAAAAACAAAAAATTATGGCTGAATTGATAAAAAAAAATCTAAAAGAGAATTCAGTTGAGGCTGAGGTTGTTGAGGGAGATTTTTTAAAAAGTGATTTTAAAAAGAAATTTGATTTTATTATTTCAAACCCGCCCTTTTACAAAGGCACTCTAAAAAGTGAAAATGAAATTATTAAAATCGCAAGATATGAAGAGTTTTTGCCTATGAAAGAGTTTTTTAAAAAAGTAAATGAAGCTTTGAAAGAAAGAGGGGAGTTTATATTTTGTTATGATGCAAAAAGGATAGATGAAATTATTAACAATATGCCAAAACCTTTAAAAGTAATTGATATGAGATTTATGCATCCAAGAGTTAGTAAAAAAGCAACACTTGTAATGATTAGGGCAAAAAGACATGCAAAATCTTTTGTAACAATTCATCCTCCGTTGATTGCTTTTGAGGGTGATGAGTATAGCATTGAAGCAAAAAATATCTATAAAAAAGCAAATACAAAAAGTATAAAGGTTTAGAGTGATTATCAAAAAAGAGGGATTTCCTTATAAATTTAACAGTGATGCCTGCAGGGAATGTGAGGGAAACTGCTGTATAGGAGAGAGCGGGTATATATGGGTCAGTCCAAAAGAGATAAAAGAGATTGCTTCGTTTTTAAAGATTGATGAGGAGATTTTTAAGAGTAGTTTTTTAATAAAAGTGGGATATAAATTTTCTTTAAAAGAAAAACCTTATAAAAACGGATTTGCCTGTGTTTTTTTTGATAAAGGGTGTAAGATATATCCGGTTAGACCACTTCAGTGTAGAACTTTTCCTTTTTGGGACTATTTTAAAACAAAGGTTGATGAGCTTAAAAAAGAGTGTCCAGGAATTATTGAGGGTGATGATGATTAGATTTATTTTAATAATTCTTTTTATTTTAGGATGTAGTGTTAAAAAAATTGAAATTGGACAAAAGTCAATTCCTAATGAGGATGAATA
>JAMOSM010000056.1 GCA_027063075.1 Nautiliaceae bacterium
GATGTTGATGGTATTTATACAACTGACCCTAGAATTGAGCCAAAAGCTAAAAAGATTGATGTAATAAGTTATGATGAAATGCTTGAGCTTGCAAGCCTTGGTGCAAAAGTAATGCAAAGCCGCTCAGTAGAGCTTGCAAAAAAATTAAATGTTGATATTGAAGTAAAATCAAGTTTTAAACCAGAAGTAAAAGGAACATTAATAACAAAGGAGACACCGGATATGGAAAAAGTACTTGTTAGTGGAATAGCTCTTGATAAAAATCAGGCAAGGGTTAGTATTTTTGGAGTGGAAGACAGACCCGGAATCAGTGCTGAAATTTTCGGAAAGCTTGCTGAAAAAAATATTAATGTTGATATGATTGTTCAAAATGTAGGGAAAGACAATAAAGCAAACTTAACTTTTACAGTGCCTCAAACGGAGCTTGAACTTACAAAAGAGGTTTTAAAAGAGTATGAAAATAAAAGCGAATCAATTGAATATGATGACTCTATTGCAAAAGTGAGTGTTGTCGGGGTTGGAATGAAATCTCATTCAGGTGTAGCTGCAACTGCTTTTAAAACTTTGGCTGATGAAAATATCAATATACTTATGATTAGCACAAGTGAAATTAAAATTTCTATGGTAATTGATGAAAAATATGGAGAATTAGCAGTAAGGGCGCTTCATAAAGCTTATGAATTGGATAAATAATGGATTTAAATCGTTTTATAATCGATTTAATCAGAAAAAAAAACATCAAATGGATGGAAGAGAGAAGGCTTGATTTTGTCCCTCTTTTGTCTGTTTTTTTATCTTACATAATTGAAGGAAAACCTGTTTTAATTATTACAGATGATGAAAGAGACTGGTATAGTGATTACCTAATTAACAAAATTAATTCTTATAATGAATTTAAACCCTCTTTTATACCTGTTTTTGATTTAAAAAAAATAGTGCCTCAAATAAGAATGGCTAAATGTTCAGATGACTTTGATATGATTGAGGATATGTTAAATATTGCTTATGAAGAGTATATTTTTTGGTATATAGGAAAAGAGACAAATTTGTTAAAATTTGCAAAAAGAAAAGAGGACTCTTTTTTTTGGATAATGGATACGGAAGTTTCAAAAAATTTTTATTTAAAATCAATTGATGAAAATCTTGATAAAAAACTGCTTGATTTAGCCTATATTATAAATGAATCTTTAAAAGCAGCTATTTTTGGAGAAATTGAAATTTGAACAGAGTTATTATTACAAACGATTTTGAAAAAGTATTACAAGAGATAGAAGCTAATGAAGTTGTTTTAAAAGAGGAATTTAAGGTTGAAGATGTTGAAGAGCTTAAAAAGAAAGCTTTTATTGCAGAAAAAGATAAAAAAATTATTTTAATAGCTGCAAAAAAATATAACATCTATGCTCAAAATGCTCTTTTAAAACTCCTTGAAGAATCTCCTAAAAATGTAGAATTTATTCTGTTGAGTGACTCAAAATACAAATTGCTTGATACTGTTTTGTCAAGACTTGTATTAGAAAAAAGAATTTTTGAAAAAACTCAAACTTTTAATAAAATAGAAAATATTACTAATGATTTTATTTTTGATACCTTACAAAAAGAGCTTTCAAAAGAAGAGATAATTGGGCTTTTAAAAGAACTTTTGAAAAAAGCTGATAATGAAGAACAATTAAAAATTATTAATGATGCTCTTTTAATGTTAGAATTGAATATTGATAAAAAAGCAATTCTATCAATGCTTTTTTTAGCATTTAAGGAGAGAAAATGAATATTTATAAACTTAACTGTGATATTGATTTAGAAAAACTTATGCAACGTATCGGAGTTGATAAGCCGGGAATTGAGATTATGAAAAAGAAAAAAAGTGAGTTTTTGTTTTACATAAAAGATATAAGCTGCGGGGGAGCTAACATTTTAAAGCAAGACGCACTTAGCATTGGAGCCGAGCTTGCGGTGCCAGTTGGAGTGCCAAACTGCAAAAGAGACAAAATTGATTCAATTTTGATGTGTAATAAAAAACAGCTTGAAATTCTTGCCAAAAAAGAGCTTGCCCAGCCTTTTAAATTAAAACTTCTTGCAAAAAAATTAAAAGAGTTTATAAATCTTCCAAAGTTTCCTGTAAAGATTATGGGGGTTATTAACGCAAATGATGACAGTTTTTTTGAAGGAAGCCGCTTTAAGGGAGCTGATGCTATAAAAGCAATTGAGAAGATGATAAATGAGGGGGCAAAAATAATTGATATTGGAGGAGTTTCTTCTAGACCGGGCAGTGAG
>JAMOSM010000057.1 GCA_027063075.1 Nautiliaceae bacterium
AATTTTCTCTTTTTATAAACATTATCGAATTTCCGTCAACTGAAAAATTCGGATAACTGTTTTGCCCTTTAAAAGTAAGTCTTTTTAAAGAGTCATCATTTTTATTTACCAAAAAAAGATTAAACGTATTTTTATCAAAAGCTTTACTTGTTTCTCTCGTACTTATAACCAGATAATCCCCGTACGCATCAACCCCCACCTGATTTTTACCGTGAAATAATACTCTTTTTATTAAACCTCTGTTTAAAGTTTTGCTAAACACCATAGGCCTTCCGAATCTGTCGGATACAAACACCACTTTATCATCTCCCCAAAATTTACCGTTAACGTCTATGCCTTTATATTTCGTAAGTTTTATTAATTTTTTTCTTAAAAGGTCATACATATATACATCAGGCTGTCCCTGAGGCGCAAGTGTTAAAAGTAATTTGTCTTTTTTTACGTCAGATACAATCAAAAGACCCTGGGATGTAAAAATTTTTTCTCTTTTTCCCGTTAATAAATTAAGTTTATATAACGTAGGAAGTCTTCCGAGTTTTGTGTAATATATTACATTTTGCTTCTCATCCGCCCATTTTGGAAAAATATTTAGCCCACCACTGATTATTCTTCTTTTATACGAAAGTGTATAATCTGCAAGATATATATTTGCCTGCTTCGGTGCCATAAGCATGGAATATATAACTTTTCTGATTAAAAACTTTGCCTTCGGAAGTGAGAAATATTCATTTATATCATAAACGGCTTTATGTACTAAAAAAGGGAAATATGCATAGCTGTTAGATTTATATACTCTTTGTATTTTTAAAATATCATTTTCAAAATATTTTACACTAAGTTTTTTATTTACATAAGTAAATTCAAACCTGTAAGTTGCATTATTGTCTTCATTAACGGAGTAATTAAAATGGTCAAGCACCTTTAAATCCATTTTGAGAATTTTTAGCACATTTTTATCACCATTAAATAAAATATTTATTTTAGGTTTTTCATTAAAATATTTAGTAATAACAAGTTCGTTTGCGAATAAAAACAGAGCGGTTATTGTAAATATAATTATTTTTTTAATCATTGCTCACCTTTGATTGAAATAAAACGGTAATATTGAAATTCTTTTCAAAACGAATTTTTTTTATTTTCTCAATTAATTCGTTTTGTCTATTGATGGGTAAATTACTGTCTAAAATATTAATATAAACATTACCGTTTATATTTTGTATGTTTATTTTAGCATAATCACTCGGTATTGTAGAAATATCATACCAAATTGTATACAATTTTTGAGAAATAATATCGTCTATTTCTTCTTTTGTCAGTTTTTTACCACTGTTTTGAACAAAATTAACTTCTACACTTATCTTTTTTATTTTTTTTAAATTTCTTTCAATTCCTTTGAACCTGCTCATATCAAGCTGTTTTTTTTGGACTATTTTTTTGGTATCTACATTATAATTTACACTTTTAAAAATATCGTTAAACCCTATATCTTTTCCTCCATGTGTAACATTGGATTTTGAACCGCTTTTTTTAACTTTTTTAACTTGTTTTTTAATTTTAGAAATTTTATTTTTTTTTATCTTGTCGGAGTTTTTTTTCGCCTGAGAGTTTATTTTAGCTTTTTCGGCGAGTATTGCGGTATGAATATATACTTTTTTTTCCTCTTTTTTTTTCGGAAATAAAAAAAACAGAAAAAAAACGACAACTAAACTGTAAACAATTAAACTCAACAAAAAAGAAACGAAAAGTCTCATTTAGTAAGTAACCCTATTTGAGTAAATCCCAATTTTACTACTGCGGAATATACTTTCATAAATGTGTCGTATTTTATGTTTTTATCCGCAGCAATGTAAACAAGGGAATTTTTATTAAAATTGCCGTATTTAAGATTAAAAGATTCTAAAAAATTATCAACGTTCATCTGCTCTTTATTAACTATTACACTTCCGTCTTTTTTAATGGTTATTTTAATTGTAGGTTTTTTAGCAGCCGGAGTGGTTTTGCTTCCTTCAGGCAAGTTAACTGTTTTTTCCTGATAAGTACTGACAGTTACAGATACCATTAAAATAGCAAGCAGTACAAGCATTATATCCACAAAAGGAGTTATATTAAGTTCCGGTTTTTTCATTGGCTTAAATAAAAATCCTTTTGCATTATTAATATGCTTATTAAATCCTCGACTTTTTTACTTAGTATCTGATGAAAAGAATATGCCGGAACAGCCACTATTATACCGACAGCCGTAGC
>JAMOSM010000058.1 GCA_027063075.1 Nautiliaceae bacterium
CAAATTCTTCTACGTTATGAACACCTTCAGCCCACCAGATTTTGTTTGCCATAAGCTTACATCCTATAATTGCAGGAACACCCGTTGTATAACTTACACAATGAGCCCCGGTTTCTTCTATTGCTTTTTCGTGGTCACAGATATTATAGATGTAGTAAGTTTTTGTTTTGCCGTCTTTTTTCCCTTTTGCGATAACTCCTATGTTTGTTTTACCTTTATAGTTTTTAACCAAATCTTGTGGGTCTGGTAGGACTTTTGCTAAAAATTGAAGAGGACTTATCTTACAACCCTCACAAATTTCAATCGGTTCAATACTAAACATTCCTACATTTTTTAAAGCGTTAAAATGATAAAGATATTGGTCGCTAAAACACATATAAAATTTAGCTGACTTTAAATTAGGGAAGTGCTTTACAATACTCTCAAGCTCTTCGTGCCAGATTAAAATACTTGTAGCCTCACCACACTCAGGGTAAGAGTGTTTTACCTGCACTTCAAAAGGTTTAGTTGTCTTCCACTCCCCGTTTTCCCAGTATTTACCTGGAAGATTAAGTTCTCTTAGGTTGATTTCCGGGTCAAAGTTTGTGGCAAAGGCACGTCCGTGCTCTCCAAAGTTACAATCGTAAATTTCAACTTCTTCGAGCTCATCTAATAAATAATCTGCTGCATATTTTACCATTACAGAGGTAACCCCCGGGTCAAATCCACACCCAAGAAGTGCCATGGTATGTGCTTTTTTAAAATCTTCATCAAGTGCCCATTGTAAATCGTAATAAGTATCCGGGTTATCTTCTGTCTCAGCTAACGCTGTATCAAGATAAGCTGTGCTTGTTTCAATGCAGGCGTGCATAATAGGCAGGTTTTGATAAGGCAGGGCTACGTTACAGACAATATCAATATTCTCTTTTTTTATTAAATTAACGACATTTTCTTTTTTGTTTGCATCAAGAGAGTAAGTTTTAATCTCAACTCCAAGTTTCTCTTTTATATCTTTTGCAATAGCATCACATTTTGATTTTGTTCTGCTAGCTAAAACTATATTTTTAAAAGTATCTTTATTTTTTGCCGCTTTAAATGCAGATACTCTTCCAACCCCTCCGGCTCCTATTATTAACAGATTTGCCATATCGCTCCTTTTTTAAAAAATTATAACATTTTTTGTGATATAATCACTTCAAAAAGGCAGTTAATGGATAATGTTGAATTGTTATTAAAAGAGATTTTATTAGAAATTAGGGACTTAAAATTAGAAGTTAAAGAGCTTAAGTTAAAATTAAATGAAAATTCAAAACCTTTAGAACAGAAGCCTTTAGAGTATAAGATTGTAAATATTGAAAAAAAAGTTAATCTCAGTGAGAAAAATGAAACATCAAAAAAAGAGACAAGTGATGATTTAGTAATTAAATATCAAGATTCAGAATGTATTAGGAATATAGAAAAATTTTTAAATTCTAAAAACATAAAAATAAAAACAAAAAAAGAGGATACGATTCTGTTTGAAGACAATCTTTCTAAACTTGCAAACTTTATAGGAAAGAATTATGAAAATGTAAAAGAGTTTGTTCATAAATTAAAAATAGACAATACGAAATCAAGCGGGTTTAGTATGAATTTAAAAGAGTATTCTTCTAAAAAGGTTAGTGATATAAATCAGCTTGCTAAATGGCTTTATGATATTGGATTTTTAGAAAATTACACTTATAAAAAGTCTCCAAACTTTTTGTTGTTTGCAAAATTGAATAGAATTCCAAAGGCAATTAATTTTATTTTAGGCGGGTGGATGGAAATTTATATAAGAAATGTTATTCTAAAAAACTTATACGTAAATAAATTGAATGGATGTTATATAAAAAATTATCAGATTACTCTTCCAAATGAAAAAGATTTTGAACTTGATTTAGTTTTTAAAACCGGAGATGATTTTTTCTGGTTTGAAACTAAAACGGGCGATTATCAGCAGCATATTCAAAAATATTCAGATTTTTATAAGATGATAAATCTTTCAAAAGAGAGAGCTTTTTTGGTTTTAAGTGATATGACTCAAGAGGGTGCTGATATATTGAGCGATATGTATGAAATGAAAGTTGTAAGACTTGAAAACTTTGAAGATGAATTTAAAAAAAGTATAGGAGTTGTTGATGAAGGTGTCTTTGATTCAGCAGAAGTATAAAGGAAGTAAAGAAGCTACTGTTAAACATACCCTTGATATGATTGAAAAAGCAAAAGGGGAA
>JAMOSM010000059.1 GCA_027063075.1 Nautiliaceae bacterium
ATACCAAGCAACGGATATAAAAACAGGTGAGGATTTTTCAATGTATATGTCACATTTAGATAGTGTTTGTTTTAATGAATATTTAAAAAATTTAAGTGAAAAATTTAAAGATGATAATATAGTATTAATAATGGATAATGCAAGTTTTCATAAATCTAAACAACTTAAAGTCCCTAAAAATGTAAAAATTGAGTATCTTCCTCCATATTCACCAGAGTTAAATCCTCAGGAAAGAAGATTTGAAGATATAAAGAAATTTTTAAAGAATATGATATTTAAAACAATTGAAGAATTAGAAAAAAAAGTTACAGAAATTCTTTTTTCATATACAAAAGAGCAAATTAAATCTTTGGTTTCTTATAACTATATTGTAAAGGCTATGAATATATGAGAATTGGTATTATTATTCCCGCAACCGTATCCTTTATCATTGAGCCTCCAACGTTTGTTACCATATTAGTTCTGAGTGAATTAACTTTTGATATTAATTTCAAAGTATCGGTAGTAAAATCCTGCACTATTTTATAATCCCCTTCAAACACCACAAGCATAATATAGTTATCTTTATTTGCTAAAATTTCATTGATTGCGTCTTCTTTTTCTTTTTTGAAGTAGTCTTTTTTATCTATTACGTTTTTTTCCATTGAGGTTGAAACGTCAAGTATAATAATTACGTGTTTTTTATTTTGGTCGTAATTTAAGGAGTAGTTAGTGGTGTAAGGGATTTTTATTGTTTTATAAGTTACTGGATACATTATAGAAAATGTTAGAGATAACAAAATTAAAATATTAAGTAAATCTATATGAAAAGTTTTTCTTAAAAAATTCAAGATGAGTAAATGTTTTTTTTCTATTTAAAAGTAAAATTATTAAAATGAGTATTCCAAAAAGTACATTTTGTGGGTATAAAAAATTCACAAAAACTTCCTTAATCTGTAAATAAAAAATATCGCTAAAACGACACTTAATACAATATCAAATATGTTAAAAGGGCAGTTAAAATCATTTATTGTAAAACTCATCTTTCTCCTTTGATATAATTATACAAAAAGGTTTTGATTGCCAAAAATAGTAAAATTTAAAAAACTTATTTTCTCAAAAAGTTTAATTAAGTTTTATGAAGGGGAAGATTTTAAAGAACTTCGCGATTATATTCCGGGAGAAGATGTAAGAAACATCCACTGGATAAGCTCCGCTAAACATCAGAAACTTCTTAGCATTGAAAGGGAACATCTCAAAAACCAAAAAATAGCGCTTGTTTTGCTGCTTGATAAAGATATGCTTTTTGAAGATAAATTTGATATTGTAAAAGAGATTTTTTATATACTCTCTGTTTCTGCTATTTTTTACAAGCAAAAGTTAAGTGTTTATATTGTAAGCGATGAGGTTAAAAGATTTATCCCAAGAAACTATCAAGATATCGAAAAAATAATGGATTATATAAATTTACTAAATCTTAAAAAAGTTAAATTAAAAAACTTCTATCTTAAACAAAAAGATACTTTGGCTATTTATATTGGAGATTTTTTTTATAAATTAAAGTTAAATGTTAAAAACAAAAATGTTTTATTGTTTGTGCGTAAAAAAGTAGAAGAAAATCCAAAAAAACTGCTATTTAATTCGTTAATCAGTATAGACAAAGCCAAAAAAACATATCTAGATTTAGATAATTTAAAACACTACATTTCTCTTCTTCAAAAAAACGACAGATTTTATAAAAAAGAAAAAATCAGAAGAATATACTCAAAAGAGAATTTAATAGCCGTTTTAAAGGAGACGTTTGAATAAGATTTTTTTGTTTTTGTTTGTCATAATTTTGTATGCAGGAATTGATGTTACATTAAAAGAGGTAAAAACGTTTGATAATAAAGTGCTTGCTTCAAAAGTAGTGGGAGAGAATTTTTATATAATAACTAAGCCTGAATGGAATATTAAGGGAGAGTTTAAAAACTTTTTTGTAATTGATGGTAAAGAGATTTTAATAGGAAGCGATAAAAATTATGTTTATGTAAAAACCAAAGGTAAGGTAATAAAATTAAAAGGCGTTTATGTTTCTTCTTTAAAAAAAGATGGAATTATTTATATTGCTACACCTCATAAAGTTTATGGAATTGATAAAAACTTAAAAATAATTTTTTCAAGAGATTTTAGTTGTAAAATAGATAATTTGATTTTGTATAAAGAT
>JAMOSM010000060.1 GCA_027063075.1 Nautiliaceae bacterium
TTGAAAGATTAAAACATCTCCAAATTAAAGGTTTTAGCGGTGAAGAGATTGCAAAAAACTTAAATTATCCTATTAAGAATCCGGCAGAACTTTTAAAAGAGATAAAAGATTTTTTAGCAAGTAAGGGAGCAAAATGAAAAAAGCCAAAATAGTAGCAACCCTTGGTCCAAGCAGTAAAGACAAAATAGAAGATATGATAAAAGCGGGAGTTGATGTCTTCCGTCTTAACTTTTCACACGCAGACCATAAAACCCACAAAGCTGCTATCAAAAAAATAAGAGAAGCCGCTAAAAAACTTGATTCTAAAACAGCAATTTTGCAAGACATTTCAGGACCTAAAATCAGAATCGGAGAAATTAACGGAATTTTAGAACTTAAAAGAGGTGATAAAATAAGACTTGTTAAAAAAAATCCTAAAAGCGCGTATGATTTAACAATCAGCTATCCTGAAATTATAGACCAAGTGGAAGTCGGTGAATATGTGTTTTTTGCAGACGGTTCTATCAGGACAAAAGTGATAGAAAAAACACCTGAATATTTAGTGCTCGAAGTTAAAAACGACGGAGTTCTCTCAAGCAGAAAAGGAGTAAATTTTCCACACTCTAACCTTAAAATATCAGCCATTACCCCAAAAGATGAAAAAGACCTGATTTTTGGAGCAAAAAACGGGGTTGATATTGTCGCTATTTCTTTTGTAAATTCAAAAGATGATATATTAAAAGCAAAAGAAATTTTAAAAAACGCAGGAGCAAGCCCTTGGGTTATTGCTAAAATTGAAACAAAAAAAGCTGTTGAAAATCTGGATAAAATTTTAGAAGTAAGCGATGGGGTAATGGTTGCAAGGGGGGATTTAGGAATTGAAGTTGGAATTGAGAAAGTACCTGTAATCCAAAAGAAAATAATACGCCGTGCAAACAAAATGAAAAAACCTGTAATTACAGCCACTCAAATGCTTTTATCAATGGTAAATTCGCCGTTTCCAACGCGTGCTGAAGTGAGCGATGTTGCAAATGCAGTAATGGATGGAACAGATGCTGTAATGCTCAGCGATGAAACAACTGTTGGAAAATACCCTATAAAAGCGGTTGAAACTTTAGTAAAAATTATAAAAGAAATTCAAAGTATTTACCCTTATTACAAAAAATATGAAACAGATGATGATGACGCAATTGCCCTAAGTGTCGCAGACTTAGCAAAATCAATTGAACCAAAAGCAATTATAAGCTTTACAAGCAGCGGAACCACTGTTAGAAGTATTGCAAAATACAGACCGAAAACTCCTATTTTTGCCGTAACTCACAGCAGAGATACTAGCAGAAAATTAAAATTAGTATGGGGAGTTGAGAGAATTTTTGAAATGCCAAAAATAAAAGACCCTGAAAAACTGATAAACAAATTTATAGAAACTGCAAAAACTTTAGAAATTCTAAAAGAAAAAGACAAAGTCATAGTAACAATGGGAAGCATTATAGGAAAAGAAGGCACAACCAATATGATAAGGGTTATTGAAATTTAAATAATCTCACTGTCAAAGAAAAATTCAATCTCAGGAAAATTAGAATATAAAAACTCTTCTATTTTCCTTTGAATTTCACCCGCCTGTTTTTCATTATGAGCCCCAAAAATGATGGCAATGCTTGCTTCTTTTGGATATTCACCTGAAATATCAAGCACAGAGACATTAAATTTTTTAAGTTTGTCTTTTATAGAATTAACAATTTTACGTCTTTCTTTTAAAGAGAAAACAAAAGGAAGCTCAAAATCTGCTATTAAATTAACTATTACCATTGCCGCAGGATTTGCAAATTCCGTAGATATAGAGTTCTTTTTGGGAATTTGGATATTTTTTGTCTATTTCTTCGTTAATAATTTCATTAAACGGAATATCTTCTACTTTTCCACACTTTTTACATACAAAATGTGCGTGAGGCTCTTTTTTTATTTCAAATTTAGGTTTATGGTGAAGACAAATTTCGCTTATTACATCCTCTTCTTTTAAGGCGTTTATATTTTTATAAATAGTAGCAAGAGAGATACTTGGAAACATCTCTTTTATGCTTTCATAAATCTCTTCAATACTTGCGTGTCCTTGTTTATCGAGTTCTTTTAATATTGCAAGACGCTGAGGTGTTGTTTTTAAATTTGATTCTTCAAGTAAA
>JAMOSM010000061.1 GCA_027063075.1 Nautiliaceae bacterium
TTTTATACAGCTCATACAGACTCATTCCATCCCAAAGCGTTCCGCCTTTTATGATGAAATCTTCTTTTTTTGAGTCTATCGTCATCCAATCAGCCGTGTAGGTTTGAAGTTTGACAGCATCCGCTCCGGCAACTTTAGCGGCATATATTGTATCTTTTGCCACTTGGATACTTCCGCTGTGGTTTGCGGAGAGTTCGGCTATTATAAATACTTTTTTTTGTGTGTCATGTTTTCCTATTTTCATTAATCAGCTCCATTTTGAAGAGGTTATCTTTTTTATCCGTCTTTTTAAATCCGAATTTTTTATAAAGGTTTATAGCTTTAACGTTATCTTCAAAAACATAAAGAACTATTTTTTGGGCTTTTAACTCGTTAAAAGCGTAATTTATTGCAAATTCTAAAAGTCTTTTACCTACTTGTTGTTTATTCGGATTTTTATGTATTCCGATATCGACGTAATTTTTAAAAATCTCAAAATTTACAACTCCTAAATTATCTACTTTTAAGTAAATTTTATTGGGTTTTTCTTTCAGGCTTTCTATAAATTTCAGATGATTTTCAAGTGGAATTTTTTCTTTATTATACATCCATTTTCTAATTTCCGGATGGTTTCGCCAGTTTAAAACCTCTTTTTTTTCTTCAAGGGATAAATCTTGGAATTTTTTGTAGTTCATTTTCTTTTAAAACCTTTATTCGTTTTTGTTTTAGGTATTTTGAGATTTCCTTTTGATTATCCGCAACTTTAATGGCGATAAATGGCATATTCATATACATAGCTTCCCATGTTATGGTTGAGGGGGTAATGATTCCGAATCTTGCTTTTGCCATTCCTTCAGCTATATTTTCATCAATATGAAGGTGACACCATCTGTTTAAAAAGCAAAATTTTTTCAGTTTATCTAAGTTTTTATTTGCGCTTGTAGTATAGAAATGGACTTCTTTTTTTGACTTTTTAAGCTCTTTTAATACCTTAAGTCCAATTCCTTTTGAATCAGTTCCCCCAAAACTTACAAAAATGCCTCTTTTTTTAAAGTGTCTTTTTTTTGCTTTTTTAAAGTTTTCACTAACAAGAGGTTTTTTTAATATTTTGACTTTTATATTTTTAGGGTATTTTTCTCTTTTTGCAGCCGGATTTATGTTTATTATTTCATCGCAAAAATGTTTTTCATATGTATCGTCAAAACAGATGAGTTTAATTTCTGGAAAAAGGTTTTTAAATTTTTTTTCGTGCTTATATGTAAAATTATAGTTATCCACAATTACTTTGCTAGGGTTTAGTTTTTTTACGACTTCAAAAAATTCATTTTCGTTTTTTATTTTAATAACTGGTAAATTTGTATATTTTTCATTGCATTTAATACATATAATGATGCCGTCTTTTATAAAATTTTCAACTCTTTTTAAATGTCCAAATCCAATATCGCTATCAAAATCAACTCTTATTAATTTCACATAATGCCTTATAAATAAGTTCAGCTTTTATAAAATCTTCCATTGTATCAATATCTTGTACTAAATATTTTGGAATAATTATTGGTATATTTCCATCAAATGTAAATTTTTCTTGGCAATTTAATTTTTTCCAATAAAACTGGGCTGCGTCGTGGTAGACTTCTTTTAAATCTTGGCTTCTTGTGTTTAAAAATTCAGGCCAGAGCATTTTTGCTTTTTGCTTTTCAATTTCAAATCCTCTCCAAATTGGAAAGTCATATGTTGTGGCACTAAAAGAAAAGCAACAATCGGAATTTTTTAACCTATCAAGCCCGATTTTAAGATACTTTATATCAAGAAGAGGAGCTGTTGCGTAAATCATACAGGCAAATTTATACTTTTTATCTTTATTTAGCTCGTTAATGGCGTGTTCAAAGACTTCCATACTTGTAGAAAAATCATCTGCAAGTTCTTTTGGTCTATAAAGTACTTCGGCTCCGTAATTTTTAGCTACTTTTGCAATCTCTTCATTGTCGGTTGATACTGCTATTTTTTCAAAAAGTTCAGATTTTTTGGCATTTTCTATAGAATAAGCAATCAAAGGTTTTCCGCAAAAAAGTTTTATGTTTTTTTTCGGTATTCTTTTACTTCCGCCTCTAGCCGGTATTACGCATAGGTTCATACTCTCTCCACTAATTTATGTTTTTCAAAAAGTCT
>JAMOSM010000062.1 GCA_027063075.1 Nautiliaceae bacterium
TTTAAGTTCATCCCTGCTGTAGATGATGATTTTGTTTGGTTTGTAGTTTTTAAGAAGAATTTCGGTGTATTTTTTACCGAAACTCCCTGTCCCGCCTGTGATTAATATGTTTTTTCCGTTAAACATTGTTAGCCTTTTTTTGAATTAATGCAAAAATCATTTCATATTTGTAATGATTTTTTTTAGAGATTCTTTAACATATTTTGTATTGTTTTCGTCCGAATACTCTTTGAAATTAGCAATATATCCTCTGTCTATTATTCCGTTCGCCGTTTTATCAATTAGTTTGTTAAATTTTTTTTCTAAAATATCGTGATTGATTTTGTTATTTATAATTGTATCAAGATTTATGTTTTTTGAATATTTAATTACTCCCGGCAAACTTTCATACCAGGCTTTTCCGAAAACAAGTACTGGTTTTCCTCCTGTAATAGACTCCCACCCGACAGTACCGGTGACAGTTGCGCTAAATCGGCAGTTTTTTAGTAGTTCATAGGTATTTACCTCTTTTGATACATATTCTACGCCTGGGATTTTTAAAAGTCTTTTGAAAAAATATTTTCCTCTGTATTGTCCGAGTTGTTTTGGGTTTTCTTTTACGTAAATTTTCCAATCTTCAGGTATTATATCCTTAATTCTCTCAATCGCTAAAATCTGGTCTTTATATATGCCTCCAAGAGTTGAGGTTGTAAGCTCCGGCTGCCATTGCAAAGGAAAATAGACAAAGTTTTTAGAAAAATCGACCTCTTTTTTTGCGTATTTGTTGTAATTTTTTTTGAATTCCAAACATTCAAAAAACAACTTATGAAACCCGAAAAACGTCATATATCCGTGTTTTCTGTATATCCAGCGTCCTAAATTTTTGAAATAATTTACGATACAGCTTTTATGTTTTGGTTTAATATATTTCATATAAAAAAGTTTTTTTTCAAGTTTTTGAGGTACTTTTATGTATTCATGCTGAAAAGTGAGGTTAATATTTTCGAATTTTCCAAAATCTTCCAAGTCATTTACATAAAAAAATCTATTTGGTACGAGGGATTGATATATTAAAATCTGTTTTAGTCCCATATGTTTGGCTATCAGATATAAAATATAATCACTTCCGAAATGTGGAAGCATATAATAAATTAAAAGCTCTATTTTTTTATCGTACAGTATCTTTGAAAAATAGTCGAAATAGAGATTGAAAATGTTTTTATACTCTTGATAAGTAAGGGTATAGGCGCTTGGGACGCGTGAGAACATATCCATAAAAGTCTCTATCCCTTCATCAAAAACTTTGTCGTAAATTTCTCTGTTTAAGCCTGTATATGAGGGCTTTTCAAATTGAAAGCGTCTTAATTTTCCTATATGAATGTCTGCTTTTTTATGGGCTCCTATCCAAAAAGAGATGTTTATAATTCCCTCTTTTTGTAACTCTTCAATTGCTCTGCTTTGACTTTTCCAATGAAATCCGTAAATCAGGGTATTCACATATTTCCTTTATATAATCTTTTAAACTCTTCGCAGTTTTTCAAAAGTTCTTCTTTTTTGCCTTTACAGACTATTTCTCCGTTTTTAAAGACCAGAATTTCATCGGCGTTTTCTATGGTTGAGAGTCGATGGGCTACTATAAAAACAAGTTTGTCGTTTAGATTTTCAATCGTTTTCATAATAACGGCTTCGCTTTTATTATCAAGGGCTGAAGTTGCCTCATCAAGAATTAATACATCAGGGTTATTATAAAGTGCTCTTGCAATCGCTATTCTTTGTCTCTGTCCGCCACTTAAATTGCTACCGTTTTCGTTTAAGACTGTATAAATACCATTTGGCAGACTTTCCACAAACTCAAGCAAATTAGCCTGTTTTAAAGCTTCTTTTACTTTTTTCTCGTCGATTTCTTTTCCGTAAGCTATATTTGCGGCGATAGTATCATTAAAAATGTGAATGCTTTGAGGGATGTAAGCTATTTTCCCTCTTAAACTTTTGATATCAATATTCTTAATATTTTTATCATTTATTAATAATTCTCCGTCACTTACATCATAAAATCTTTCAATTAGACTAACAAAACTGCTTTTTCCTCCTCCACTGTCTCCTACAAGACCGATTGTTTTTGGCTTTATGGCA
>JAMOSM010000063.1 GCA_027063075.1 Nautiliaceae bacterium
TTTTTGTTGATATCTCAAAGCACATGGAGGCAAAAACTTATCAGCAGCCCTTACACCATTTTCTTTTAACTTTTTAACCTGCTTATACACAATGTCAAAAATCTCTTCTTGAGCATTGTAACAGAGTCTCATCTGAGCTTTATGGGCAAACTCCTGAAAGTCGTTATGCTCTATTATTTCGATATTATGAGCGTTTAAAAGAGCATAAGCAGCTTCGCTAAATCCTAAAATTTCAGACTCTTTTTCAAAAAAGTCATAACTATAATCCACTGCTTTTTTATATATATCTAAAACATCCCCCTTTACCTTTATAATCTTTGGAATGTAATACTCTCTTTTATATATATCCTCTAATTTCGGACGGACTGCAGGGGAGCGGCGGTGTCTTTGATTTTGGGCGTCTGCACTTAAGGAGAGTTTTATATAAGAGTTAAAACTTCCTAAAATAGCTTCATCTAAATAGATATTAGAACTTCTCAAAACCCCTGCATAATTTATGTTTAATTCAAAATCATAATCTACAACATCAAAAATTTCTACATTATCTTTTACATTTTTTTCTTTTTTTATCTTTTGAATATCAATATTTGGAAACACAACCTCTTCATTTTCAGCAAACTCAATTAAAGGCGCTAAATTCTCATCAATTTTTAACATCTCCTCTTTTAACTCTCTTACAAACTCTTGTGCCTCATCCTTTGCTTCCGGGATTACTTTTGCAGCATTTATGTATCTTAGGGCGGTAATTACATTAACAGTATGATAAAGATGTGCATTCATTCCAAGTGGAAGAAGATATCTTGCAAATTCCTGAGCTTTTTTTACCGCCTCTTTTTTTTTGAATTTTGGCAAAACTTTTTCAATCTCAGGTGTAAGTTTTTCAATTAACATTTCATAATAAATAAACATCTTTTCATAATAGTTTTGCCACTTTTTTTTATCTGCCTTCTTTGGATAAGTAAAATTTTGAGGCTTCATTTTTGCATATCTTTGGCTGACTTGTTCGGAATTATAAAAAGGGTGCGAGTGTAAAAGCCTCCAAATAAGAAGGCGGCTTATCCCCTCAATCAAAAAAGTAAAGTGATAATGCATCAAAGTAGTATGATGTCCCGCTTTAAAAATAGAATTTAAAAGCTCATTTTTTTTATCCCATTTAGCTACAGCTTCTGGCGTTACAATATTTTTACCAAAATAACAGCTTCTTGCACTTCCTACTGCAATGTCTGTTGGTTTATAAAGACTTTTTAGTGCAGTTACTTTCATTTTATTCCTTTAAATTCAAAATATATTTTTTTCCCATTATCTGCAAAAACAAAATATTTATTCTCTTTTTTATAAACTTTAAATATTTTAACATCTTTTAAAAATCCGTCAAAATATTTATAATCCCCGGGAAGTTCTATAACATCTTGTGATTCAATTCTAAAAAGAGTATTTTTTTTTACAATCCATAAAACATAAGGTTCATAAAATCCGTATAAAGAGTTTGAAGTTTTTAAATAGACTTTATCATAATCAGGATTTAAGGTTTTTACAATATTGATATCCTTAGCATTTAAAATATCATAATAAAGAGCTTTTACAAAAAAATCATTTTTATTTCCTATTTTTTTTAAAAAAGCCTCTTTGCTCTTTTTTAGAGAAAAAAGAATATTAAAAACCGCCATAAATATAAAAACAGTAA
Organism: Nautiliaceae bacterium; assembly: GCA_027063075.1. Taxonomy (GTDB): domain Bacteria; phylum Campylobacterota; class Campylobacteria; order Campylobacterales; family Nautiliaceae; genus Caminibacter. Next base: position 1,685 of record JAMOSM010000063.1, read on the forward strand.
TACTTACAGCTATTAAAACTTCTATAAGGGTAAAACTTTTTCTCATTTTACGCCTAAAGAATAGATATAACAGGAACTGAATTTGTTATAAGCTTTTAGTTTATACAAAATTACACTACTTTTGTTAAAATCTGTTTTAAAATCAATACTTTTATCAAGAAAAACATCTGTATTCAAAGATTTTAAAACTTTATCATTTTTAATATTAAAATCCTTTAAAACCTCTTTTAAATTTCCGCCTTTTTCTTCACAAAAAACAACAGAAGATTTTAAAGTAAAATATTTATGTCTTTCAAAAACACTATAAAGATTAAATGAGTTTGAAGTAAAAGAAAAAAAAACATAAGAAGCCAAAAAAATAATAATAACAGAGACTAAAACCTCAATTAAAGTAAAACTTTTCAATAAACATCCCTTAAAGTTTCAAAATACCTTTTAACTTCATCTTTTGAATCAAAAACCAAAATCCAAAAAGGCTTAAAAACATAATACCTATCATCTATAACTATAAAACTATCTCCTATTCCGTTTTTGACCTTATAATGAAAAACAACCTCTTTGCCTTCAAATCTATTAAAATCTATTTTCTCAAAATCAAAATCATAAACCTCTACTTTAGAATAAACAAAATTAAGTGAATAATTTTTATCCTTAACAACTAAATTGCTGCCGTCTTTAAAAAGATAAAACTCCCCGTTAGGATATAAAAGGGATTTCAAATCAGTAAAAGAGTATTTTTTATTGATTTCTGGCAGCTTTATTATAAAAGAGCTTACAACAGAAATTAACAATATTACTAAAATAAGCTCAATTAAACTAAAAGCTAATTTTGACATTCTGAGAGTTTAATATCTTTATTCTCTCCGCTTCCACCCTCTTTTCCATCAGCACCTAAAGAAATAATATCAATATTTCCGTTGTTATTAACATAAATGTAAGGATTTCCCCAAGGGTCTTTTGGAATTTTTTTAGAACTTAAAAAACCGTTTTGAGGATAATTTTTATATTTTTGAGGGTTTGGATTCGAAATAAGAGCTTTTAAACCCTCTTGTGTTGTCGGATAACTTCCCTCTTCAAGTTTAAAACTATCAAGAGCGTTTTTTAAGCTTTTCATCTGAACACACACAAGCTTTTCTTTTGCCCTCTCCCCTTGACCTAAAATATTAGGAAGCACAAGTCCTGCAATAAGACCTAAAATAATAATAACTATCATCAATTCAAGGAGAGTAAATCCCTTTTTCATATCTTTCCTTTTTAGTTATAATTGTAACAAAAAAGGTTTTTATGAAAAAATCTGTAACCCTTTTTTTAACCATTCTTTTTTTAATAAGCGCAATTACCATTATTTCATCTATTTTAAAAACTTACAAAAAAGCCACAAACACCTCTTTTGAATTTATATCCCAAAATTCAAAAATTATTCAAAACATCCAAGATTTCTTTAAAACAACAGATATAAATCAAACAAAAAAATTTTTTAATATTCCAATAATGTTTTCTTCAAAAGAAGGGGATTTTCAAATAAAAATATTAATAAACCCCATATGCAGCATAAATATAAACGACTATTTAAAAAACAACAAAATAGATAAAAATATAGATACATTAATAGATTTTTTAGCTTATAAATATGAGCTTCAAGACTCTCTGTTTTTTAAGAACCTAATTCTTGATGCAATAGACAAAGATAGAACAGAAAGAAGCCCTTATAGCGAAATATCCCTTCAGAATAAGAAATTTCAAGACGGACATATACACAATTTAAATCAACTTGAAAAAATAATAAATTACTATATAAAAAAAACAGACGATAAAAACATAAAAAAAATCCCTTTTGAGAAATATTTTAACTTCAAACACTCTCAGCTTCTAAAAGAGTGCGCAAATGAAAATATTTTAACCTTAAATGACAAAAACCAGACTAATTTTAATATAATTAAATCTCCAGAATTTATAAAAATTTCAATTTCATACTGCTTAAAAAAAACATACGAATTAAATTTAACATATAACTTTAATCAAAAAAAGGTCACAGATATTGAAGACAATCCTTTATACTAAAAAGTTTAATGAAAATATTAAAGAAAAAGTAAATATAATTTTATCCCCTGAATTTTACTGGATAAAAAAAATAGATATTCCTATTAAATCAATAAAAGATGCAAAAAAACTGGCAAAAAGCCTATTTGATTTAAAAGGGGAATATGTTTTTGAGGCATTCAAAATAAAAAACACCTTTTTTGCAGTAGCACTGCCAAAAAAATTAAATCTCAATATAGACAAAAAATATATAAACTCAATAAGAATAGCACAGATTGAATTTTTTGATTTTGAATGTATAAAAGTAGATGAAAATTACTATTTAAGAAAAATAGACGATTTAATATTTTTCTTTCCAAGCTCCGATAAAAACTGTATTTTATTAGAAGATGTTTTAAAAAAAATAAAATTATCAAAGCATACTTTTTCACTTGAAAGAATGAATAAAACTCTTTTAATATATACTGTTGTAATTTTTTTAATTTTAAACAGCTCATTTTTAATAAAAACCTATTCAAATCAAAAAGAAGCTCAAAAAATTTATATAAAAACCCGGGAATTCCTTAAAAAAAATTCACTCCCTCTTACATCTTTTGAATTAGAATCAATATTAAATGAATTAAAATCAAAAGTAAAAAAAGAGAAAAATATAAAAAAAGCTCTAGAAATTTTCTCAAACACTCCTTTAAAAAAAGGGGAGTTTTATAAAAAAATCTCATTTGATTCTAAAAACTATTATATTGAAATTCATACATCTAAAAATTTAGATTTTTATTTTAAAAAATATTTCAAAATAATTTCATCAGCATCCGAAAAAAACTTATATAAGGCAAAATTAAAATGAAAAACCTTTTAATAATTATTTTACTAAGTTTAATAACCGTTTTTTCATACAAATTTTATTTAGATTCAAAAGAAAATTTAAAAGAAACTTACAACTATGCAAAAAAAATGCACACATTAGCAACAGAAATTAAAACCCTAAAAAACCTCTACAAACCTTACATTCCTCCCTTTTGCAAAAAAATTCAAAAAAACACATCAGTTGAAATAATATGTAACAATATGAATAAAACAAAATTTTTCTACTTTCAAAATACGTTAAAAAAATCTTTTTTAATTAAATTTAACATTCAAAAAGAGAATTTAATAAATGCAACGGCGGAGATAAAAAAATGAAAAAATTTTTTTTAATTTTCACAGGATTTTTTATAGGAATAATAGTTTTTATGCCAAAAGAACACATTTTTTATAAAATACAGCATATCCTGCACAATAAAGGCACAGATATTATTACAAACATAAAAAGTACTCCTTTAAATTTAAGCTTAGAAAACACAGACATTTATTATCTGCAGATAAAAACAGGGGAAATAAAAAAAGTTTTAATAAAACCTTTTATAATTTTTAATGAAATTAAAGCAAAAGAGATAAAACTCAATATAGGAAACATTATTATAAAAAACCTACAAGTAATATATATCCCCTTTATGGATGCAAAAATAAAAGGAGATGGAAATTTTGGAGAATTTAACGGTTATATGAATTTTAAAGAGATAAAAATTTATATAAAAAAACCTTCAAGAAAAATTTTAGCTTTTTTAAAAAAAGACAAAAAAGGATATTTTTATTATGCAAAGTTTTAAATATATAGCTGCTTTTTTAATAGCTTTTTTATTCGCTTTTTTTATATGGAGCATAATTGATATCTTTTTGCCTAAAACCCCTCCGATTTTTATCCCACAACAAAACAGAACAGAATTTTATAAAATAAATTTAATACCTATTTTTTTTAACAAAACTTCTCATAAAATCAACCTAAAACCTCAAAAAACATTAAAAGGAGTAAAACTAAAAGCCATATATAAAGACAACAGCAACAGTTTTATAATTGTTGAACAAAACAAAAAAACGATATTTTTAAATCTAAATGAAAAAATAAACGGATTTAAACTTATAAAAATACTGCCTAATGAGGCAATTTTTGAAAAAAACAACCAAGAGTATAAATTAGGCTTTAAAAAAATAAACCTGCCTAAAAACAGAGATAAAAATACAGAAGAAATTATTCAAATAAACAAAAGCCTGATAAAATCCTACAAAAAGAACTTATCTTTAATATGGAACCAGATAGGTATTATAAAAACCAACCACGGATACAAAATAACTTATATTAAACCTAAATCGATTTTTGAAAAAATAGGACTTAAAAAAGGAGATATAATTTTAGAAATTAACGGTATGCAGTTAAAAAACGATTCAGATGCATGGAGAATATACAATAATATAGAAAAATATGACTACATTGAAGTTTTAATACAAAGAAATAATACACAAAAGGTTTTAAGATATGAAATGGATTAAAATACTTCCTGTTTTAATTACAACTATTTTTGCAATTGAAATCAATTTTCAAAATTTAAACATAAATGATTTTATAAAAATGGTGGCTAAAATAACAAACAAAAATATACTTATTCCCTCTTCTTTAAGAGGTAAAGTAAATTTTATTTCAGTAAAACCTATAAAAAGAGAGGATTTATATAATATTCTGCTTAGTATTTTAAAAACAAAAGGATATACAATAATAAACGAAGGCAACTTTTTAAAAATTGTAAGAAATTCAGAAGCCTTAAAAGAAGCCCCCCCTCTTAATCCAAAATTTTATCAGATACAAACGGCAATTATCCCTTTAAACAACATTTCAGCAAGAGACGCCTATATTCAGGTTAGTTATCTTGTAAGCAGATACGGAAAAATTGTTGTAAATACCAATACAAATATGCTAATTGTCACAGACTACCCTAAAAATATTAAACTTATAAAAGAAATTGTAAGAAAAATAGATTTACAAAAACAGCAACATATAAAATCTATAAACTTACAATACATAACCCCTAAAGACGCAATAAAAAAACTTCAAGATATTGCTAATACAATGTTTAATGTAAAAGTAAAAAAATTTAAAATAATCCCAAATGAAAACACACTGATTTTTGTAGGTCCAAAGGATGTTGTAAATACACTTTATCAAAACGCAAAACTTTTAGATATAAAACCAAAGCCTACAAACCAGATAACAAAAGTAATTACTCTTAAAAATTCAGACGTTACTAATGTTTCTAAAGTTTTAAACCAGATAGTAAAAGTAAAATATCCTAAAAACCCTCCTTCAATAACCGCATCAAAAGAGACAAACTCTTTGATTATCGTAGGGGATTTAAAACAAATAGAGATGTTAAAAACTATTATATCAGCCCTTGATATTCCAAAACAGCAGGTTTATGTAAAAGCCAGAATCCTTGAAATTTCAAACTCAAAAGCATCACAACTTGGATTAAAATATGGAATTTTAGGTGGAAGCGGGGAAAACGGGCTTTATACATTCAGTGCAAACTTAGGAGGTCCTGCAATTGCGTTTAACCCAGCAGACCTTGGACTTGCAATACCTACACTAAAACAGGGCATTGCACTTGGAGCAACATTAGACTTGCTTGAAACACTCGGAGCCGCAAAAAAATTAAGCGAACCTTCAATCCTTTGTATAAACAACACCCCATCAACCATTTATGTTGGAAAAACCATCTCAGTCCTTACAGGAAAAACAACATCAACCGTTACAAGTGAAAGCTATACACGCCAAGATATCGGACTTACTTTAAAAATAACCCCAAGAATCGACAGTGACAATAAAGTATCGTTAAAAGTAGAAAGCACAGTTGAAGATATCCTGCCAGGGTCTGTTATAGGACTTCCTACAACTTCAAAAAGAGAAATCAAAACCACAACCATTGTTCAAAACGGACAAAGCATTATAATAGGAGGACTTGTAAAAAACAATAAAGACATTACAGTTAAAAAAGTGCCGTTTTTTGGGGACATACCGGTAATTGGAGCTATTTTTAGACATAAAGAAATAAATAATGACAAAACAACCCTTGCTATAATTTTAACCCCTTATATTGTCAAAAAAACCGAAGACCTTGACAAATTAAGGCTAACACTTGCAAAATTAAATGAACTTGAAAAAAAATTTGTAAAAGAGTATCTTAAAAAACATAAAGTAGAAATCAAAAAACCAAAACAAAACAATATTTTAGAGGAGTATAATGAAAATTATTGAAAATATAAATCCAAAACCTCTTGAAATAAAAGGGTTTAATATAGAAGAGGGGATTAAATACTCTCTTTTGCCGGCAGTAATAGATAAAAAAGAGGTTTTTATTACCAAAAAAAATAATTTTGTAGATGCTCTAAATTTTTATAACAAATTATCAATTCCATATGAAGTAATTTTAACAGATGATGAATCATTTAACAGGCTTTTAAATAAATACCTTGAAGTTAAAACAAAAAAAGAGCTTGAGAGCGAAGTGGAAATAGAAGAAGAGCTATCTTTAGAAGATGTGATAAAAGACGGACTTGATATATTAGAAGAAAACTCAGCCCCTGTTGTTAAATTTGTGAATTCTCTTTTTTTTCAGGCAATAAAAAAAAGAGCAAGCGATATACATATAGAAACCCATGAAAATTTCGGACTTATAAGGTTCAGGATTGATGGGGTTTTAATAACACAGGCAAAAATTCAAAAACAGCTTACAAATTTTGTAATTAACAGAATCAAAGTAATCTCAAACCTTGATATTTCAGAAAAAAGAATCCCGCAAGATGGAAGAACCCAGATTAAAATATCAAACAAAACCACAGATATCAGGGTTTCTATTATTCCTACATACTTTGGTGAAAAAGCGGTTCTTAGAATTTTAATGGAAAGTGAGGATATCCCAAGCCTAAAAGAACTCGGCTTTGATGAGACCGTAACAAACGGATTTAAAGAACTGCTTGAACACTCATACGGAATGATTCTAGTAACAGGACCTACAGGAAGCGGAAAATCAACAACCCTTCACAGTTTTCTTCAAACTATTGCAACACCGGAAAAAAACATTATAACCATTGAAGACCCGGTTGAATATAAAGCGGATAACATAAATCAGATTCAGGTAAATACAAAAGTCGGACTAACATTTAGCACCGGACTTAGAAGTGTATTAAGACAGGACCCGGATATTATAATGGTAGGGGAAATAAGAGACAAAGAGACAGCTCAAATTGCAATTCAAGCGGCTCTTACAGGACATTTAATGCTCTCAACCCTTCATACCAACAATGCCGCAGCAACCATTACACGTCTTATGGATATGGGTATTGAGCCGTTTTTAATCTCATCATCTTTAATAGGAATACTTTCTCAAAGACTTGTAAGAATATTGTGTGAATGCAAAGAAGAAGACACGGAATATGAAAAATTAAAATCTATTATAAAAAAAGAACCGCTGCTTCAAAAATATCCTCTTCGAAAGCTTTATAAAGCAAAAGGGTGTCCTAAGTGTAACTTTACAGGATATATAGGAAGAAGGGCTATAGGAGAACTCTTTTTAATGAATGATGAAATAAAAGAACTTATAGCTAACAAAACAAATGATATAGAATTAAAAAAAGCAATGATAAAAAACGGAATGAAAACGTTAAAAGAAGCCATCTTTGAAGTGCTTTTAAAAGGTGAAACATCACTTGATGAAGCAATAAGAGTAGGATTAAAGGATTAAATTGAAATTTAAATACATAGCTTTTAATAAAAACGGAAAAAAAGTAAAAAGCACAGTCGAAGCTACTTCTTTAAATGAGGCAAAAGAAAAATTAAAAGATTTATATATTTTAGAAATAAAACCTGTAAAAAGCATAAATTTTTCACTATCAAATGTGAATAAAAAAGAGATATCAAAAATATTAAATACTTTAGGACTTTACCTTAAAGCTTCAATTCCTCTAAAAAAAGCCATAAAACTTGCTAAAAATCAAACTTCTAACATAAAAATGATAAAATTTTTAGACTATTTACAAAGTGAAATAGAACAGGGAAAAAGTTTAAAAAACGCAATAGAAACTCAAAAAATAATAAAACTTCCAGAATATGTAATCCACTCTATAAATGTTGCACAAAACAGCGGAAAGTTAGATGTTATCTTAATAGAATTATCAAAGTTTTTAAAATCAGAAGATGAGATATCTTCAAAAACAACCCAAGCTTTAATTTATCCTATTTTCATCATATTTATAAGTTTTATTTTAGTGATAGTAATGCTTACAACCGTAGTTCCTAAAATAGTCTCTATTTTTAAAAACCTAAATCAAGAACTGCCTCCTGTTACAAAAGCAGTTATTCATATTTCACAATTTGTGAAAGAAAATTATATTTTTATTATTGGAATGTTTTTTAGTTTGATTATAGCTTTTAAATTTTTTTATTCTAAATCAAAAAAATTTAGATATTTTACAGACTCTTTAATGCTTAAAATACCCGTTATCAAAGATATAATAATCGCTAATAACTTAGCAAGGTTTTCTTATATGAGCTATGTTTTGGTAAATTCAGGAGTAAATTATATAAACGCATTAAACTTATCCGCTAACACAATAAGTAATGAAAAAATAAAAAGCTATTTTAAAAAAGCACTAAAAGATGTAAGAGAGGGGAAAAAATTATCAACCTCCTTAAAAAAATACCATTTTTTTGATAAAAACTTTATAGAATCAATTTCACTTGCAGAAGAAACAGGGGAAGTAAAAGAAATTTTAAATAATTTAAGCGAAATATACTTTAATGAATACAACACCAAAACATCAACCCTTCTCTCACTGCTTGAGCCTGTTATGATGTTGGTTGTAGGAGGAATAATTGGAATAATAGTAGCAGCTATGCTGCTTCCTATTTTCAGTATGAATATAGGCAGCTGATTTATTATCGATTATGTTTTCTTTTATAACGAAAGTAAAAATTTACTCCCTGGAAATATTAAGCTTGTTAATACAGTTTACGTTTTCTTCTTTTATTTTTCTCCAAAGAACTTCATCAACGACAGGATTTCTTGTTTCATATAAAAACGGAATCACTTCAATACTAAGAAGAGATTTACAACTTTTCTCGTCTCTGTTGAGCACATCATAATATTTACTTTTTTGAATGATTTATATCGTTGAAATCATCACCCGGATAAAATGATATATACGTATCGTAACTTTCAACTCTTCCTTCACCTTCTGCCTGGTTTCCGTTTTCATCGGCGATATACGGATTTTCGATATGAAGCCCGTCTATGTTATAAGGGTCAAGATCGTTATGTAAGACAAAATAATTAAAATGATCCGTTCCATACAGATTGCTGTTTGCATTTTCAGGTGTCTGAATAAAATCAAGCGTACGGTTAAAAGTTATCTGATACGAACCTCCTCTGCCCTAATATCCGCTTAGGTTATAACCATGAAGTGCATTAGTTCTTGACAAAGGATAATCACCTATCGCCAAAAGATATTCTCCCTCACTCAGATTTACATTCAAATACGAATCATAATGGTGAGAAGAACCGTCATTAAACGTCTGTAAGCTGTCGTCATCACTTGCTATATATCTCCAGTTTCCGTTAGAATCCTTTTTAAAGAGATATATATACAAATCTACCCCAAGCTGTCTGCCGTCTCCGTCGATATCTATATAAGCATGTCCGTTTGAATTCAGTTCAGATAGAGTATCAATAATCAGATTCCCGCCTTCAAAGTCAAATATCCAATGGTCCACTCTCAGATGTGTCCCGCCGCTTAGAGGTTCAAGCCATCCCTGTATGACCTGCACGGCGTTAATATTTCCGAGTTTTGAAAGATCGGCAATATCCGCATCAGGTTTTATCATAGGAAAATCAAACATTTCTCTTTGAACTTCTTCGTCATCAAAAATAAAATGCTCTATTTTTTTAGTGTTATCCGCCCAGTTTAAGATTTTTATAGATTCGTTGTTATCAAAAACAAGGTATAAATCGTTCCCGTCAATAATATAACGGGTTTCATTTTTTTCAATATCAAATAAATAAAGTGTATCATTACCTCCCGAGTCGTCAATTGTATCGTTTCCGTCTCCTTTATAATAAAAATATTCATTATCTCCATCTCCTCCGTTTAAATAATCATTTCCTATACCGTCTGTAATTCTATCATTTCCCCCTGAGGCAATTATTGTGTCGTCTTCTCCTTTTCCTTCAAAAAATTCATCTCTCTCACTTCCCTGAAAACTATCGATATTATCCGTACCCGTATAATAAATTCTTAAAACGTTTACTTTTACATTAGAACCGTTGCTTTTTCCAAATGAATTTTTTGCAAAAATTTTAAATTCGTAACTGTTTTTAACCGACCAGTTTAAATCTTTTTCCAATATAATATTTCCAGAATCATCAACAGAAAAATTCTCAGTACCGTTTATTTCAAAAGAATTAACAGGGGTGTCCCCTTCATCGATAACCTTTATTTTTGAGATTTTCTCTCCCGGAATCGCGTTTTCAGGTATAGAAATATTCAAATCACTAATAACGGGTGGGAATTCGGGTACATTTAAAATGTTTATTTTCACCGCGGCCGTATTACTGAGCCTAACAGTCGAATCTGCCTGTACGTTTAATGAAAAACTTCGGATATTTTCATAATCAATCTGTTTTGCCGTTTTTATAACACCGTCCGAATTAACGAAAAAATAATCGCTGTTATTTCCCGATAAAATAAAACGGGTAATATTTCCCTCACCTGTTTTAACAATATAAACGTTTCCTAAAGCAGTTCCTACAGGAACATTTTCGGACACCGAAAAGTCGGCATTTTCAAGTACGGGAGGAGTATCAGGAACATTAATCAGATTAACAATAACATCAGCGGGCACACTGGAGGTTTTTTGGTTGTAGCCAATAACACTAAACCTATAATTATGCAGATCCGTTTCATAATCAAGTTTTTTATTTAAAATAACATTGCCTTTATTATCCAAGGAAAACCTCGAATCACCCAATAGTTTATATTTCATAATAGGATAACTACCCTCATCTGCCACAATTGTCCTACCTATGATGCTTCCCGGGGCGGTGTTTTCTTTAACGCTTATATTTAAAAGAATTAACAGAGGATGGCCTCTTAATGAATCGTTTGCATATACGTCAATCCATGCTTTATTACTTTTAGAGCAATCTTCGGCTGTAGCCTGTATGCCTATATGATAACTGTTTTTAATTTTATCGTCAAAATCTGAACTTTTAACCCTTATAAGACCGCTTTTATCGATGCTGAAATATTCGGCTCCTTCTCCGCTGAATTCATAGCCTTGGACTTTTTTTCCTCCGTTTCTCAAAAAAGTTACAAATCCTAAAACGGAACCTACCGGAATATCTTCATAAACAGTCGTAGTAAAACCTCTTATTACCAAAGAATCATCCCTATCGGCGATCCTAATATAAAGAGGCGTTTTTTTGCTTTCGCCAAAAGAATTATACGCAGAAACTTCTAAATTATAGCTGCTTATCTTTTCATAATCCAAGTCTGCATTTTCAGAAACTTTCACTATACCGTTGTTATTAATTTCAAAATTTTGAGCTCCGTTTCCGTATAAATTAAAACCTTTAATATTATCTGCGTTTTTAACCACCGGGATTCTGCCTATAAAGGTTCCTGGTTTTGAGTTTTCATATACCCACGTATTCAGTATTCCCAATACCGGTCTTTTTG
>JAMOSM010000064.1 GCA_027063075.1 Nautiliaceae bacterium
TACCTCCCAGGGTTCGAATCCCTGAGGGTCCACCACTTCTAAAACCCCTAAAATACGAAACTCCAAGAGATTTAAAATTTAAAAATACTAAAAGTTTAAGAAAACTTTTTTTTAGTGATTCCCACCTATTTCCCACCTAAGAGAATTTTTTCAATCTTTTCAAAATCTGTTTTTGAAACTTTGTTGTGTTCACTATTTCGTTTTAGCTGTTGAGTTTTTTTATCAAATTCAAGTGAATAATATTCGTCTTTTATTTGTTTTTTATTATAATTGATTATGCCGATTCTTTCCCTGTCGAATATAACTATTGAAAAACCCAAATCTTCAATTGCTTTGAATTTGCTTGAATAGCTCTTTAATAGCTCCTCTTTTTCTCTAAAGGTTTCATTAACTTTTCTTTGTTCTTTATTGAGTAAATCCATTTTTTCAATTGATTTCCAAAAACTATCAACACCTTGTTTTTCTAGCTCTTTTCTCAACTCTTTTTCAAGCTCCATCAGCTCATTAAAACTCATATTTTCTAAAAAATCATTATTGATTTTACTCATTTTATTTATCCTTTAGTTTTAATATATTATTTTTTAATATCTTTAAAGCAGTATAACATTCATATTTTTATGAAAACACAAAAACCCTTGCCTATTAATTGATTCTTGTTTAAAATCCTGTTCTTTTAAAATCGCCAACATTGCTTCTGAGTTTTTTGTCCTCACAAGAACAGAAATACTTTTTCTACTTTTTTCTATTATTTCTAATGCTAATTTAAAGTACTTTTTGCCATATCCTTGATGTTGATATTTTCTATCTATCGAGAAATACAATATCTCAATTTTTCCCTTTCCAAAATCATATGCCAATGTGATAAAGCCAATATTTTTATTGCTTAAAGTACACATGTAGTTAATTATATTTCTATTTGCATTATAATCAATAGAGCTATGACATGAAGCCATAGCTTTAAGATAATTTAAATCTTTAGTCAACTTTTTTTGATATACATTTATGTCTATACCCTCTACAAATAAATCATAGATTAAGTTTTGGTCGGCAATTGTCGGTTCTGTTAATTTTATCATTTCATTTTCCTTACAAATTGTATTTTTTTTGGTATTTTTTGCTCAATCTCTTTTTTTAATTCAGGATGTATTTTAATATACTCCATTATCCTAGCATTTGCTGCCAGAATATGTTTTCTTACCCCGAATGGCACGCGGATTATATTTTCATAATGAATTTTAAAAAATCTACTGCCTGTCCATTTCGCAACATACTGAGTCCAATGAACATAGGGTGCTGCTGCAAAAATCTTGTTGATTTTATTATTAATGATCATTCTTCTAGCATCCTGTTCTATTGTGTTTTTCCCATTAATTGTTTGTCTCATCTGTTTCAGAGTTGCAATTTGCTGAGATTGCAGAAAACTCAGGTCATGCTTCATTCCGTAGCTATTTGCTGTTATCAAAAACCACATAAACAAAATAATAAAGATCATAAAAGTAAATAATAGCTTAAAACCAAAACGCTCAAATTTACTCGTGTTATATTTCCAATTATGCCTCCAAAATGCTACTCTATTTGTATCTCTTAGATTTCTTAAATCTTCGCCTGTTAATTTTTCCATGTTTTTTTCCTTTTAGGTTAATTTATATAGTAATTATATCATATTAAGATATTTTGGTCAAGCTTTTATATCCTTTTATGCAAATTTATCTATAAATAGTTACATAAAAGGATATAAAAGATTTAGTATTGGAGCTTGAAAATTAAAACCCCATAGCACAATAAATTTGTGGAAGATGAAATGCAATTACATTGTTTTTTGTAATTTCGTCCTCTTTTTGCGACTTTAGAATCTCTTTTGCCTGTTTTAAAAGGGGCAAAAAACGCTCTTTTTCCTTAATGCAGAAAGAACTCTGCACTAATTCTATATTTTTTTCTATTGCCTCAATTTCTTCTTTTATAAAAGTTTTCATTATATTTATATTTTTCCTCCAAAATTCGCTGAATCGTTCTTAATTTCATTTATCGCACCTTCCATAGCTTGTGTACCCTTTATCTCGAATTGCTCAAAGATAAGATTATGTAAACTAACTATGATTTTAT
>JAMOSM010000065.1 GCA_027063075.1 Nautiliaceae bacterium
AAAAGTATAGGAGTTGTTGATGAGGGTGTCTTTGATTCAACAGAAGTATAAAGGAAGTAAAGAAGCTACTGTTAAACATACCCTTGATATGATTGAAAAAGCAAAAGGGGAACTTGTTATTTTAGGAGAGCTTCATCAGAGCGAATATTTTTGTAAAAGCGAAGATACAAAATTTTTTGATTTAGCTGAGAGCTTTAATGAAGATGTTGAGTTTTGGAAAAAGGTAAGTAGAGATAAAAATATTGTGTTAGTTACAAGTCTGTTTGAGAAGGTAATGGATGGTATTTATTACAATACTGCCGTTGTTTTTGATAAAGGTAAAATTGCCGGAAAATACAGAAAAACACATATTCCTGATGACCCAGGTTTTTATGAAAAGTTTTATTTTACGCCAGGTGATGAAATAGAACCTATTGATACAAGTATAGGAAGACTTGGGGTTTTGGTTTGTTGGGACCAGTGGTATCCTGAGGCTGCAAGAATTATGGCTTTAAAAGGGGCTGAGGTTTTGATTTATCCAACGGCAATAGGATGGCTGATGTGTCCAAAAGATAGAAAAGACGAGCTTTGTGAAAAAGAAAATACCCCTGAAGAGAGAGAAAAAATGTTAAATGCGTGGATTTCCGTTCAAAGAGGGCATGCTGTGGCAAACGGGGTTTATGTTATAGCTGTAAATAGAGTCGGTAAAGAAAAAGATGAAAGCGGAGTACTTGGTGGAATTGAGTTTTGGGGAAGAAGTTTTGTTTTTGGTCCTCAAGGTGAAAAAATAGCAATGGCAGGAGATAAAGAGGAAATTGTTGAAAGTGAGATTGATTTAAAATCTGCAGCTGATGTTAGGAAAATTTGGCCTTTTTTTAGGGATAGAAGAATTGAGTTATATGGTGATTTAAGGAAGAGACATTGTATAAATCGATATTATTGATAATTGTTGTAACATTTTCTTTTTCTTTGTCTTTTAAAGAGGTAAATAGTACAGATAATTTAGATAGTAATTCTTTATATATTGTAAGTTCCGATTTTATTCCTTATGTGTTTAAGCATAAAAATTTTTTGATTTTATGTCAAAAGGGAAAAGAAACAGGAATAATTCTGACTCATAAAAAAAAATTAAGTGACATTAACACTATTGTAAATGCCAATTTAGCGGCAAAAATAGTTTTAAGTTCTGTTAATTCCCATTATAAAAGTATTAGTGGTTCTGTAGAGGATTTTTTCAAAGGAAAAGTAGATGCAATATATTTTGAAGATTTTAAGGATTTAGATAATAAAAAAGATATTTATGTTTATCATTTAGATAAGATGATAATTTTTCCAAAAAAAATTATTATAGGAGATAGAAACTATCTTTTAGAGCATAAATCCGAGTTATCAGAATTTAAAAGAAATTTAGATATTGTATGGAATGGAGTTATTTTAAGCAAATATTATTATAATGATTTGACTCCTATGGAAGATATTTTTTATTTTAAAACACCTAAATCTAAACTGTTTAAAGTTTATGTAACTACAAGCTGGCCTCCTTTTCATTATCTTTCAGATAGTAATCTAAAAGGTATTGGAATTGATTTTTGGAAGCTTATTGCCAAAAAAGCGGATATTGATTATATTTTTATTATAGTGAATAAATGGACTGATGTTTTAAAAGCAATAAAGAGAAATGTTGCTGATGTTACGCCAGATACTTCTAAAACTCCGGAAAGGGAAAAGTTTGCATATTTTTCAAAACCTTATATTTCATTTCCTTTTGGAATTTTATGTAATAAAAGATATTCTTTTAGAAAGATTTCTGATATTAAGAGTATTGCCGTAGGTAAGGATTATACTGCTGAAAAGTTGATGAAGCTTCATTATCCTAATATAAAATATATAGAAACAATTAATACTGCTGAAGCTTTAAAAATTGTACAAGCTAATAAAGCTCAGTGTGTTGTTGATGTTTTGCCTTCTTTGATGTGGTATTTAAAAAAAGAAAATATTGAGGATTTAGTTTTGAGTTTTAAAACTCCTTTTAAGTTTGATTTACAAGTTATGATAAGTAAGAAAAATAAAGAGTTAGTTAAAAAAATAAACAAAGCGATAGACAATATTACCCCGCAGGAGAAAAAAGAGATTATTTCAAAATACAGTAATGTGATTTTAATGGAAAAAAGCAGTTATAATTTTAATTATTTAATATTGCTGATTTTTTTTATTATTGTTGCTGTTTTTATTTATCTGTTTGTAAAATTAAAAAGACGTTCAGATATGGATGCATTAACTAAAATTTATAACAGGGGTGCTTTAGAGCGTGAAATAAATAAGATTTTAAATAAAACCTATGGAAGTTTGTTGTTTTTTGATTTGGATAAATTTAAAAACATCAATGATACTTACGGTCATGAAATGGGGGATAAGGTTTTAATGAAATTCAGTAATATAATAAAAAACAATATAAGAAAAAATGATATCTTTGGAAGATGGGGGGGGAGAGGAGTTTATTTTGGTTTTACCAGAAGCAGATTTTAAAGACGGTATTAAAAAAGCTGAGGATTTAAGAAAATTGGTTGAAAACTTTAATTTTAATGGAATTAAATTAACTGTGAGTGTTGGAGTTACAGAATTTAAAAAAGGTGAAAGCATAGAAGATGTGGTAAAAAGAGCAGATAAAGCTTTATATAAAGCTAAAAACTTAGGAAGAAATCAGGTAAGGGGAATAAAATGAAAATAGCACCGAGTATTTTAAGTGCAGATTTTGGAAGATTAGCTGAGGATGTAAAAAAAGTAAGTGAAGCCGGGGCTGATTATATTCATGTTGATGTAATGGATGGACATTTTGTGCCTAATATGACAATGGGTCCTATGATAGTTGAAGCTGTAAAAAAAGCTACTGATGTGCCTCTTGATATTCATTTTATGGTAGAGAATATTCCGTTTTTTATCGATATGTATAAGCATCTTAAGCCTGAATTTATAAGCTTTCATATAGAAGAAGAAAAACATATCAACAGGGTTATTCAAAAAATAAGAAATGAGGGTATCCGCCCGGCAGTCGTGCTAAATCCCGCAACACCTGTTTGTCTGCTTGAGTATGTTGTAGCAGATGTTGATATGGTTCTTTTAATGAGCGTAAATCCGGGCTTTGGGGGTCAAAAGTTTATTCCAAGTGTAATTGATAAAATAAAAGAGCTTAGAGATTTAGCAAGTAAGAAAAATCCAAACCTTTTGATTGAAGTTGATGGAGGGGTTAATGACAAAAATGCTAAATTGTTAAAAGAAGCCGGGGCTGATATTCTGGTTGCTGGTAGTTATATATTTAAATCAAGTGATTATAAAAAAGCAATTGAGAGTTTAAGGGTGTAAAATGAGAGTGAAAATTTGCGGAATAACAAACTATGAAGATGCAAAAATGGCAGTTGATGCGGGGGCTGATGCGTTAGGGTTTGTTTTTTACAGACCGTCTCCAAGATTTATTGAAGCAAAAGAGGCTAAAAAAATTATAGAAAAGCTGCCCCCTTTTGTTACAAAAGTAGCTCTTTTTGTAGGAATGAGTGCTGAAGCGATAAACGGCGCGATGGAATTTTTAAAAGCTGATATTGCTCAAATTCATTTTGATGTGGATGAAGAGTTTTTTAGCAAGTTAAATTGTAAATACTTACCGGTTGTTAGGGCAAAAGAGAAAAAAGATTTAAAAAAATACGGCAATAGGTATAAAATAGTTGATGCTTTTGTAAAAGAGTATGGTGGAAGTGGAAAAAGACTTCCTATTGAGTGGTTTGAAAATAGGGACAATTCAAACATAATACTTGCCGGCGGACTAACTCCTGAGAATGTTTTTGAGGTTGGAAGGTATGGCTTTTACGGAGTTGATGTAAGTAGTGGGGTTGAGATTAGACCCGGTAAAAAGGACAAAAAAAAGGTAAGAAAGTTTATAGAACTAGCAAAATATGGGCTTAGATGCGGATAAAATTTAGAATGAGGGAAAAATGAAAGCGTTTATACTGAAAAAAATTGCAGATGAGATTAAAAAACATAAATTTATTAAAAAAGCCTTTAGGGTTGATGAAAATCTTATTTTAATGCAGTTTGATAATGATAAATATTATTTTGATTTGACAAAAGGGAGTGGAGATATTTATATTAATATCGATTATCCTCTTGTTAAGAAGTTTAGGGCCCCTTTTGATATTGTGCTTGAGAAAAAATTTACAAAAGCAAAACTGCTTGATGTTAATGTAAAAGAGAGAATACTTACAATTACTGCTAAAAACCAAAACAATTTTAAAGAAGAGATTGTAAAAATTCGTTTTGAATTTACAGGGCGTTATACAAATGCGATAATTCTTGATGAAGAAGATAGAGTAATCGAGAGTTTAAGACATATCAGCGAAAACATATCAAGCCGTGTGGTAAAGCCCGGGGTTAAGCTTGAAGAGCTTCCGAGTATAGAGATAAAAGAGAAAGTTTTTGAGATTGATGATTTAGAAAAATATACTCAAGAGCTTTTTAATAAAAAATATAAAAATAGACTTAATCAAAAAAAACAGTCAATTCTAAACAAAATAGACAAAAAAATAAAAGAAATACAAAAGAAACTAAATTCGCTCGATAGTGAAGATGAGCTTTTAAAAAAAGCTCAAAAATATAAAACTTACGCAGATGTTGCTATGGCAAACCTTTATCAGATAAAACCTTATCAAAAAGAGTTAAAAACTTATGATTTTGAAGGAAATGAAATAACTATTCCTTTGCCCGAGCTTAAAAATATCAATGAAATTGGAAATTATTATTATCGTCTTGCGAAAAAAGCTAAGAAAAAAGCCGAAAACCTGCATATTGAAAAAAACTATTTAAAAGAGCAGCTTAATTTTTTGCAAAACTATAAAAAGCTTGTTGAGAATGCAAAAAGTTTAAGTGAGCTAAAGACATATGAGCCTCCTAAAAAAGAGAAAAAAGAAGAGGAAAACATTGCAAAATTTTATTATGATGATTATCTGATTTTAGTAGGTAAAAACGAAAAAGGAAATATTAAGCTTTTAAAAAGTGCAAACGCAAACGATTTGTGGTTTCATATAAAAAATCATCCGGGAGCTCACGTAATTGTAAAAAACAATAAATTAAATGTAAATAATGATATAATTAAAAAAGCGGCAGAACTTGCAGTGGCTTTTAGTTCAAAAGATGAGGGTGAAGTCGATTATACAAAAAGAAAATTCGTAAAAATAAAAGAGGGTGCAAATGTAGAATATGGAAAATACAACACCATAAAGGTGAAACTATGCTAATTCACAATATTACTTGGATTAATCAAAATATGCAAGTAGCTTCGACAGTTGCGGCTGATTATGTGGCAAGAGAAGTTGTCTCAAAAGAGATTCAAAAAATTACAAACGCTGAAAAAGAAAGAAAAATCGAAGATATAAAAGAAGTTGAAGAGGTTGAGAAAATTTTGCCAGAAGATGATTCAAAAGAGAAAATTAAAAGAGAAATAAAACATATAAATTTAAAGGTATAAAATGAAAGAGAGATTAATAACAAGTATTGTTTTAATTGCATTTATTTTAATTGTAGGACTTATAGATAATAAGTATCTGACAGGGCTTTTAATAGCGGTTATTGCAGTTGCTGGGATGTTTGAAGCTAGAAGGCTTTTTGGTGTAAATGATGAGAGGGTGTTTTATTTTTTATCTTTTTTAGCAGCCCTTGGTATTTTTGTAAATCCTGTTTTTATTGGAGTTTTAGGGGTTATTAGCGTTGCTTCTTATGTAGCGTTTTATCAAAAAGATATTAATTTGGTTTCAATTTCTCTTTATCCTTTTTTATCTTTGATGATTTTATTTGATTTATATTTAAAAACATCAATGGGAATGATTGGATGGCTTATTTTGATTGTAGCATTAACAGATAGTTTTGCTTATTTAATAGGTAAAAATTTTGCAAGAAAATTTATCAATCAGGGATTTTGTCCTACATCTCCTAATAAATCTTGGGAAGGCGTTATTGGAGGTGTTTTTGTAGCTACCCTTATAGGAAGTTTTGTAGGACTTGCTTTTTTTGATTTTTTAAGTTCCTTTTTAATTGCATTTAGTGTTAGTGTTGCGAGTGTTTTTGGGGATTTGTTTGAGAGTTATTTAAAAAGAAGAGCAGGTGTTAAGGATAGTGGAAATATTTTACCAGGACACGGAGGGATTTTAGATAGAATTGACGGATATCTGTTTGCAGCTCCTCTTATGTGGGCGATAATTCAAACAATGGGACATTAATGGTTTTACTTGGCAGTACGGGAAGTATTGGAGTAAATACACTTGAGATTGCAAGACATTATAATTTAGAAATTGAGGCTTTGGTGGCTGGTAGTAATTATGAGCTTTTAAATAGACAGATTAAAGAGTTTAAGCCAAAATATGTGGTTGTAAAAGATAAAAATACGGCTAAAAAAGTAAATTTTAAAGATGTTAAGTTTGGAGAAGAAGCAATCTTGGAAGTTATTGAAAAATCAAAAAGTGATTTGGTTGTAAATGCATTGGTAGGAGATGCAGGACTTAGGCCTACTCTTAAAGCCCAGGAGCTTAATAAAAAAATAGCACTTGCTAATAAAGAGTCTTTGGTGAATGCAGGAAAATTTATAGATACTTCCAAAATTACTCCAATTGATAGTGAGCATTTTGGGCTTTGGTATCTTTTAAGAGAAAGAGAGGATTTTAAAAAACTTTATATTACTGCAAGTGGTGGAGCGCTTAGAGACTGGGATATAGAAAAAATAAAAAACGCTACTTTAAAAGATGTTTTAAATCATCCAAACTGGTCAATGGGTGTAAAAATTACCATTGACTCTGCTACTATGGTAAATAAACTTTTTGAACTTCTTGAAGCTAAGTGGCTTTTTAATACTGAAAATATAGATGCTTTTATAGAAACAAAATCCATAATTCACGCTCTTGTAGAGTTTAAAGACGGAAGTACAACTGCTCATATTTCTAAAACCGATATGAAACTTCCTATTGCCTTTGCTATTTTAGGTGATGTTAAAGATGAAATTTTAAAGCCTGTTAATCTGCTTGAAATAAGAAATCTTGAATTTAGAGAAATTATAAAAAAAAGGTATCCAATCTGGGAGATAAAAGATTTGCTTTTAGAAAAAAGTGACTTAGGGGTTGTGGTAAATACGGCAAATGAGTTTGCAATTAATCTGTTTTTAAAAGAAAAAATAGGTTTTTTAGGTATCAGTAAGATGATTTTAGATGCAATTAAAAAATTTGAAGATATTAGAATAAACAATATTAATGAAATATTTGAAATTAAAAGTGAAGTAAGGAAATGGTGTGAGAGTTATTCTTTTTGATTTAGACGGAACGCTTATTGATTCTACGGATGCCATACTTGATGGGTTTAGATATGTTTTTGAAAGTTTTGACAAAAAGTATCCGGGAGATGAGGCAGTAAAAAGACTAATTGGACTTCCTCTTGATATTATGTTTCAAGAGCTTGGAATTGATGAAAATGTGTGGGATTATGTAAATCTTTACAAAAAAAGATATCGTGAAATTTCAAAAGAAAAAACTGTTTTGCTTCCAAAGGCAAAAGAGGCAATAAAAGAAGCCAAAAAATTTGCAAGACTTGGAATTGTTACTACAAAAACAGGGCTTTATTCAAGAGAACTTTTAGAGCATTTCGGGATTATGGATAATTTTGAAGTTTTGATAGGAAGAGAGGATGTAATTAATCCAAAGCCGCATCCTGAGCCTATTTTAAAAGCTCTTCATTTAATGAACGCAAACAAAGAAGATACTTGGATGATTGGTGATACCTGTCTTGATATGGTAAGTGCTAAAGAAGCCGGAGTCAAATATATCGGGGTTGAATTTGATTATGAAAATAAGAAGAATTTTAAAAGATGTGCGGAAATTATAAAGCCAAATGTATTAGAGGCTGTAAAATATATTTTAACAACTTAAATTACAAATTGTTACAGAAAAGAGTTATTTTTTATAGTTTATATTTAAATAAGAGAAAAATTATGCTATATTAAGATTACTTTAAGTTGATTTTAGGTAAAATATGCAAAAAAAGGATAGATATGCTACAAATTAGATGGCACTCTCGTGCAGGACAAGGAGCGGTAACTGGTGCAAAAGCCTTAGCTGACGTTATGGCAAGAACTGGAAAGTACGTTCAGGCGTATTCAGTGTATGGTGCAGAAAAAAGAGGAGCACCTATGACGGCTTATGATAAAATAGATGATAAACCTATTTTAGACCATTCAAAATGGATGATACCGGATTATGTACTGGTAATTGACCCTTCACTTGTATTTCAAGAAGAAATTGTAGAAAATACAACCGATGATACTGTTTTTATTGTAACATCTCATTTGGATAAAGATGATTTACTTGCAATGGCAAAACATCTTCAAGGTAAAAAAGTTTATGTAATTGATGCTATTAAAATTTCTCAAGAAGAAATTGGAAGAGCTATTCCAAATACTCCAATGCTAGGTGCTTTTATAAAAGTAAGTGAAATTATTCCTTTTGAAGACTTTTTAGTATCAATTGAAGATATTTTATCAAAATTTCCTAAAAAAATTATTGAGGGTAACTTAAGAGCTATTAAAAGAGCTTATGAAGAAGTAAAATAAGGAGAAATTATGGCAACACCAAAAGAAATGCTAACAACTTGGGATAAAGTTCAGTTTGGGGCAGTGCTTCCAAGTTTTGAAGACCCAGAGCACAAAAAAAGAAGCAAATTCCATTCATATAACTACTCAGTTGCTGATTGGAGAGTTGAAAAACCGGTATTTAATAGAGACCTTTGTATTGACTGTGATTTTTGTTGGGTAAGCTGTCCTGATAGCTGTTTTATAGTTGAAGAGGTTGTAAATAAAAGAGGAAAAAAACAGGCAAAAATAGTGGGAATTAACTATAATCTTTGTAAAGGATGTGGGGTATGTGTAGAAGTATGTCCTACACCTATTAAATCTCTTTTAATGTTTCCTGAATATGTTGATAATGATGAAGCATTAAAACAATGGCCTAAAAAAGATTAAAGGATAGACATGGCACAAAAATATGAATTAAAAAGTAAAGAGGTTTGGGATGGAAATATGGCAGCAGCTCATGCTCTGCGTCAGGCTCAAGTAGATGTAGTAGCTGCTTATCCTATTACTCCATCAACTCCAATTGTTCAAAATTACGCTCAGTTTTTAGCAGACGGATATGTAGATGGTGAATTTGTAATGGTTGAAAGTGAACACTCAGCAATGAGTGCCTGTGTTGGTGCTGCAGCTGCCGGTGGTAGAGTTGCTACTGCGACTTCAAGCCAGGGTTATGCTTTAATGGTAGAGGTTTTATATCAGGCAAGTGGTATGAGGCTTCCGATTGTTATGACTGTTGTAAATAGAGCCCTTGCATCTCCACTTAACATTCACGGAGACCATTCAGACCTTTATCTTGGAAGAGATGCCGGGTGGATTCATTTAATTGCAAACAATCCTCAAGAAGCATATGATATGACTTTATGTGCGTTTAAAATTGCTGAAGATGAAAGAGTAAGACTTCCGGTAACTACTAACCAAGACGGATTTTTAGTATCACACACAGCTCAAGTAGTAAAACCTCTTCAAGATGAGGATGCATATAAATTTATTGGCGAATACAAACCTTTAAATCCAATGCTTGATACAAAAAATCCTGTAACTTATGGTGCGCAAACAGAAGAAGAGTGGCATTTTGAGCATAAAGCAAACCAACACAAAGCTTTAATGGATAGTCCAGCAGTTATAAAAGAAGTTTTTGATGAGTTTGAGAAAATTAGTGGAAGAAAATACAATCTTGTTGAAACTTATAAACTTGATGATGCAGATATTGCACTTGTTTTAATGGGAAGTGCTTATGAAACTGCTATACTTGCCGTAGATAAAGCAAGAGAAGAGGGAATTAAAGTAGGGCTTTTGATGCCAAGAGTATTTAGACCATTCCCTTATAATGAAGTTGCTGAAAAACTTAAAAATGTAAAAGCTGTTGCAGCACTTGATAGAAGTGCACCAATGGGGACAACTGGAGCACTTTATAATGAAGTTGCAGGAGCACTTGCTGCAAACGGACAAAGTGCAATTATGACAAATTATATTTATGGGCTTGGTGGAAGAGATACTACTGTTGAACATATTTTAGACGTTATTAAAGAGACAAACGAAAACGCAAAAGCTGGAAAAAGAGTTACTGACTTACAAGGTTTCATTAACCTTAGAGGTCCAAAACTTTCATTTAATTAAGGAGTTTTTTATGAAAAATATTACTAATTTAAAAGAATTTGCTTGTACTCCTGACAGGTTTCAAGGTGGGCACAGACTTTGTCCCGGGTGTGCTCACAGTATGATTGTAAGAGAAGTAGTAAATGCTACTGATGATGATTTAGTAATCTCAACTGCGACTGGATGTCTTGAAGTTTGTAGTGCGATTTATCCATATACTTCTTGGGATGTTTCTTGGATACATATTGGATTTGAAAATGCGGCTGCAGCAATTTCTGGTGCTGAAGCTATGTATAAAGCACTTAGCAAAAAAGATAAACTTTATAATGAAGATAGAAGAATTAAATTTGTAGCATTTGGTGGTGATGGTGGAACTTATGATATTGGTTTTCAGTCATTAAGTGGTGCCGCTGAGAGAGGGCATGACTTTTTATATGTTTGTCTTGATAATGAAAACTACGCAAACACAGGTGGTCAAAGAAGTTCTGCTACTCCACTTGGGGCTCATACTTCAACAACTCCAAGAGGTAGAGTTAGTTATGGTGAGAAGCAAAGAAAAAAAGACCTGACTATGATTATGGCAGCTCACGGATGTCCATACGTTGCAACTGCAATTCCAAGTACAAAACACTGGAAAGATTTAGCAACTAAAGCTGCAAAAGCAATTAGTACAGTAGGACCTACATTTATTAACGCACTTAGTCCATGTACAACTGAGTGGAAATTTAAACCGGAAGAAACAACTGAAATTGCTGATTTAGCGGTTGAAACGTGTGCATTTCCACTTTATGAAATTGAAGATGGACACAAACTAAGAATCACATACAGACCAAAGCAGAAAATTCCTATTGAAGAATACCTTTCAAGACAGGGAAGATTTGCTCATTTATTTAAGCCTGAAAATAAATGGATTATTGAAGAATGGCAAAAAAATGTTGATGAATATTGGGATTATCTTCAAAGAAGAGAGGAAGCAGGAGTTTAATCTTCCTCACTTTTTTATTTTTAATATTTAGCAGTGACTGACACTAAAGGGGAAATAGTGAACGAAATTAAAATTCCAACAATAAGACTTCATTGGAGTGATTTTTACTCTTTTGATGAACTCTTAAAAGATGCTAGAAGTGATGGAATAAAAGTTCCAAACGAATCGGGTGTTTATGAAGTAATAAATGAAAGTGGAGAAATCCTACATATAGGAAGAGCATCTAATCTTAGAATGAGAGTAAAACAAGGACTTGTAAAAGGTAAAACGCCTCATTCAACCAGAAAAAGAATGTTAGAGGATGGAGTTAATTTTGATGATTTAAAAGTCAGATGGGCAGTTACTGATTGGCCAAACAGCGTTGAAGAATTTTTACATAAAGAATATAAGAAAAGATATGGGACTCTTCCAAAATACACAAAAGCTACTTAAATCCACTTTTTCTTTTTAAGCCAGATAAATATACCACCAGCGAGAGTAATATTTACAATCCATACGGCAAAATAACCATATTTCCAATCAAGTTCAGGCATATATTTAAAATTCATTCCGTAATTTCCGACAACAAATGTTAAAGGTAAAAAAATAAGTGAAATAGCTGCTAAGCGTTGCATAGCTTTATTCATTCTTGTAGATAAAATACCCATGTGAAGATTTAATAGGTAACCTGTTCTGTCAAGCAGAGTTCTTGATTCGTTAATTAAATATTTTAAATGTTCTTCTAAATCAATAAATTCATATTTCAATTTTTTTCTAATGGTTGGAGGAAAATTGCTATAAGCTTTTCTTATTACTTCTCTTGCTTGAATTGTTACTTTTGAAATTCTGTTTAATGTACGTCTAGCGTAATATATATCTTTTTGAAGTTCATCTTCTTCTATATTTTCGTGAAAAATACTATCTTCTAAATCTTCTAAAGCCTCATCTATTACATCAACAATTAAAATTGTGTTGTCAATTAAAATATCCGCTATTAAATAAGTTACATATTCAAATTCTTGATTTTTATATCTTTTTTCAAATTTTCTTGCAAGTTCTGTAATAATCTCTTTTTCTTCTGAAAGAATAAAAAACTTATCTTTTGTAATAATAATTACAACATTGCTATCATCATAAAGGAGGTTTTCTTCTTCGTCAAATTTAATATATTTTAAAATAAGAAGTTTAAAATTTTCCGTTTCTTCATATATTAAAGACTGGTCTTCACTTTGAATATCTTCGATAAAACTTTCAGGAAAACTGTGAGTTTTTAGCCAGTTTATGATTTTTTCGTTTTTTACTGTGGAGAAGATAATCTGTTTTTTGTTTTCTTCAAGCTGAATATCAGGGTTTTTTTCGAGCTTATCGGTGAAGATAAACATTTTTACCTCCTTTTTGGAGGTTGCAGGGGCTAAAAATTAAGAATTTTTAGCCTCTACAACCTTTTTGAAATTATAACAAAAAAAGCGAAAGAATATTCGCTTAATTTATATTAATGCTATTTTCCCAAATGCCGTGGATATTACATCCGGCTATAGCTTTTAATGTTTTAGCTCCATCAAGTTTAACTCTAAAAGCCGCATACCCCATAGCTTTCCCAGGTTCAAATACAACTTTATCAATAAGTTCTCCGTCTTTATATAGTTCTATAAAATCGATCCAGTGAGTAGAAGTGCTTGGATGGATAATTCCATTGCTTCCTATTGTAACTTCCACTAAAGTATATCCTCTGCTGTCAGTATTTCCAACTTTTATTTCTGGAGTGTGTTTTAGTTCTCCTTTTGTAGGGTTTAAAGGGTTTTTAATATGCATTATATTTCTGTTATGGATTTCAGGTCTGTATTTTGTATATACATTACAGAATTTTGTTTCAACTTCTCTTGCAATTGCAGGAGTTGTTGCAGCTACTAATCCTAAAAGCCCTAATTTTTTTAATGCACTTCTTCTTTTCATAGTTCTTCCTTTTTGAGATAATTTTTGTCTCATTTTATCGGAAAATAATTATTAAGTCAAATTATTTTTTGAATAATAAGTAAAATTAATAAATAAGAAACAACAAAAGATGTAAGAGAGTATTTGTGGAATAAAAGATACGTTTTTTTTCTA
>JAMOSM010000066.1 GCA_027063075.1 Nautiliaceae bacterium
CTCTTCAAAAAAAGCAGGGCACTACAGAGAATATATTTTAAAAAAATAATTATAAGAAAAAATGAACTATTTTTTTAATAGTTCATAAGGAACCGTATTCCTTTTTAATCCAAATGCTTGATAAATTTTACCTTGCATCACTGTGTATTGAGATGGAATAACATAAAACCTATTTGTTTTTATATCCGTAACAATACTGGCTTGAACATGAAGTAATTCTTCTCTTAGTTGTTCAAAACTTAAAGAAATTTGCTTTATTGTTTTTAAACGATATAAAGCTTGCTTTATTAAAGAATAAGCAATAAAACATAAACATATATGAGCTTTTATACGCGGTTCCGTCCAATGATAAATAGGCCTCATTTTCAAATCATGTTTACTTATTCTAAAAGCTGCTTCAATTTGCCAAAGTGAGGCATACCTATCTAATAATTCTTTGGAAGATTTAGTTTTGCAATTTGTTATAATTCCATGTAAGCCGTCCCATAACGCATCTTCTTGTATTTTCTCTTCATTTACAACAGCTTCATCTTGTCGGATTTTAATATATTTTTTAGAACCCCGATTTTGGATTAAATCTCCCAATTTAACACGTCCGTTTTTCACTTTTTTTAATAGTCTTTCAATTAAACGCTTTCTATCCTCTTTGTCTTTATTTGCTCTCTTTTCGTTGTAACTTACAATTAAACGTCTATTATTGTATTCGTATTCTTTACATAAAAAGCTTATTTTTTCTTTCGCCTTAATTTCTTCCAATGAATAATTTTCTGATAAAATTTCCTCTTTAATATTTTTAGGAAGACTTTTAAGTTTTGCCGCTACAATATATTTAATTCCCAATTTATCCATTGTTTCTAAATTAGCCTTTGTAAACATGGCTCTATCTGCAACGATTAAAATTTCATTAATGTTGTAATCTGATTTTAGCTCTTCAGCCATATCTAACAAGGTTTTTCCTTCACAAGTGTTTCCCGGAAAAATCTTATACGTTATTGGTAAACCTTCTGTGGTTGCTACAAGTGCTAAAGTAATTTGTGTTTCTTTAAATTTATTATCTTTACTAAAACCAAATTCCCTTAAACCGTCAGGTTCAAAACTTTCAAAATAAAGAGTTGTAACATCAAAAAATAATACATTTACTTTTTGTCCTAAAAGACTTCTTGTTTGAGAAGCTATTATTTTTTTTATACTACTTTCTTCTGCGGCTAAATGATCCATCATACGATAAATTTTTTCTAAAGAAATTTTTATTCCATAATCTCTCTCTAACAAAGAAGCGGTTCTTTTTTTACTTTGAGGATTAGCAATTCTTGCTAATACGCAGTCACAAAGAATTTTATTCCATTGTTCAGTTTTTCTGCCGCCTTTTATCAATTTTCCATTATTTAATTCATTAAATAAATTTTCAAAAATATCCTTTATACCGGTAATTACACGTTGTTCTTCACGGATATTATCAAGTTCTACGGTTAATTTTTTTTCATTATCCTGATTTTCTTTTTTTAATTTTTTACCCCTTGTAAGATCTTCAGGAGAAAAAAACGGTAATAACGGCTGTCTTTCTAATTTAATATTATTCATCACCATTTTGGCTAAATCTTTCAAAGCTTCAACTTCTTCTTCAGTGCAACCTTGCCCAATATGACGAATAACTTTTTGATTAACAGTTTTTCCGCGTCTAATTGTTTCCACAATTTGAACGGCTATTTTTCCATTTGCTCTTTTTTTGGTTCTAATAAACATAGTAGTTACATTATATAAGAAAAAAAAGAATATTGCAAGTAAAAAATATCCGGAGGCACTACACTTTTGAGAAAAGTAAAAAACCCTTTATTTTAGCTACTTTTAAAAACAAAAATCATTTGCTACCATCGAAGTCAGGACAAACCATCAAACCCTTTTGCTTTGCCGGACTGCGAGAGAAATTTAATTCTCTACATTTTCCCGAAACAGAGAACGGACGTGGGTTCGATTCCCATTGGCACACCCGATGGTGTGTTTTGCAACTCAGATCTGAAAGAACCAGTGTCACAAGTTGTGTCGTAAGCTTGTCGCAAGTTTTTGTCACCAGATGTCGTAAGCTTAACC
>JAMOSM010000067.1 GCA_027063075.1 Nautiliaceae bacterium
TCAGGTGTGGGAAAGTAGGTCCCCGCTAGGATTTATAGTGTATACTGTGAGTCTAATCTTCGTTGTTTGCTTCAATAATAAGTTTTAATTTTAATTCAATATTAATAGTGTCTGGCACCTATTGTGTTTAATCGTCTCTTTCGGTTTTATTATTCTTATTTTTTTATGTTTTTTTATTGTTTTATTTAATTTATTTATCATCTTAAAATTGACTTTTGTTGTTTATATTGTGCAGTAAATAGTTAATCAATTAACTGAATTAAATTATTTTAAATGTTATAATTCGCATAAAAAAGGTTAGGAATGGTTAATGTATTAATAGGAATTTTCGGTTTATATGTTTTTATAAAAATTGTTTTGGAAATTAAGGAAGTTTTATATATTAAGGACGTTTTTGGATTAGGTGCGGTATTAATGGATATAGAAACGTATAAAGATGCCGCTATATATTCTATTTATAAGCATACTATTAATATATTTAATGCTTTAATATCGCTTTTTTTGGTGGTTTTCTGGTTAAGTGGTGGGCTATTTATTATTAATTTTGCTCTTTATAAAAGCAATTCGATGTTGAGTCAGCTTGAAATTCTTTTAGCTTTTTTTGCAATAAATTACGTCTTAACACTGCCTATAAATATATGGGAAAAACAT
Organism: Nautiliaceae bacterium; assembly: GCA_027063075.1. Lineage (GTDB taxonomy): Bacteria > Campylobacterota > Campylobacteria > Campylobacterales > Nautiliaceae > Caminibacter. The sequence continues at coordinate 652 of JAMOSM010000067.1, forward strand.
ATAGATAAAAGATTTGGCTTTAACGTTGCTCCTTGGAAGATGTTTTTTGTTGATGAAATTAAAAAAATTTTTTTATTTATATTTTTCGGAGGGGCTTTTTTTGCGGGTCTTATTTATTTCATTGATAATTTTCAAAACTGGTGGTTGTACGGATTTGTATTTACGTTTGGTGTTGTTATTTTAATTAATATTTTATATCCGTTTTTTGCACAGATGTTTAATAAATTTACACCTCTTGAAGATGAAGAGCTTAAAGACGCTATTGAGGATATGATGGCAAAAGTCGGCTTTAAAAGCAATGGAATATATGTAATGGACGCAAGTAAAAGGGATACGAGGTTAAACGCATACTTTGCGGGATTTGGAAATACGAAAAGAGTGGTTTTATTTGATACTCTTTTAAAAAAACTTACTAAAAATGAAATTCTTGCGGTATTAGGACATGAGCTCGGACATTTTAAACATAAAGATATATTTAAAAATATTGCCGTAGTTGGGGTTATGCTTTTTATATTGTTTGCAGTATTCGGCAATCTTCCGGATACTCTTTTTAAAGAGCTTATGGTGCCTAAAATAGGGGCGAATATTATTATTTTGGCATTGCTTTTCAGCGAAGTAATTTTCTTTATATTGCAGCCGTTTGTAAACTTTGTAAGCAGACACAATGAATTTGCGGCAGATGAAATGGGAAGCGAACTTGTAAGCAAAAAAGACCTTGCAAACGCACTTAAAAAACTTGTAAGCGAAAATAAACATTTTCCAAGGGTAAGTAAAATTTATTCATTTATTTATTATTCACATCCGCCGATTCTTGAAAGACTTGAAAAGCTGGAGAATGAAAAATGAAAGTATTTATTACAGGAATCAGCAGGGGAATAGGTTACGGACTAGTAAAATACTATATTGAAAATGGGGATGAAGTTTATGCGATGGGCAGAAAAAATCCTTTTGGAGAAGCGGTTAAATTTTATAAACTTGATGTAAGTGCTTATGAGAAAATTCCCCACTCCCTAAAGTCTCTTGAAATTGAAAAGTTGGATTTGGCTATTTTAAACGCCGGAATTTTGGGTGAGATTAAAGAGATGAAGTATTGGAGCGTAAAAGAGCTTCAAAACATATTTGACGTTAATGTCTGGGCTAACAAGGTTTTGATTGACGAACTGGCTCCTTTTACAGAAAAAATTGTTGTAATGAGCAGCGGTGCGGCTGTAAATGGTAACCCGGGCTGGGGAGGATATTCTTTAAGCAAATGCGCCGTTAATATGATGGTTAGTATTTATTCAAAAGAGATTGATACTAAAATTTATGCCTTAGCTCCCGGGGTAATTGATACCGATATGGTAGCGAAAGTAATAAGCGGCGATCATGCTAAATTTCCAAGCCTTGAGAGGGTGGAAGCCGGACGTGTGAGTTTGGAAGAAGGAACAAAAAG
>JAMOSM010000068.1 GCA_027063075.1 Nautiliaceae bacterium
TATTCACTTATTAACCTGTTGTTTTCTAAAACGCTTCTTTTTGGATTTTTAACCATCCTAAACTCCCCTGTTTCAAAAAAGATTTCCCCTTTTTCAAAAATGTCAAGTGTTGCATTTGCCGCTGCAATAGAAAGAGGATTTGCAGTATATGAATGGGAATGTAAAAAGGCCTTTAATTCTTTATAATCACAGTAAAAAGCACTGTAAATTTCGTCTGTTGTCAATACAAGGCTTAAAGGCAGATACCCTCCTGTAAGTCCTTTGCTAAGCGTCATAAAATCAGGCTTTATACCCGCTTGCTCGCAGGCAAACATACTGCCTGTCCTTCCAAAACCAACGGCAATTTCATCGGCTATAAAATGAATTTCAAATTCTTCACAAAGTTTTTTTAACCCTGTTAAAAATAAAGGATGATGCATTTTCATATATCCAGCACATTGTACTAAAGGTTCTACAATTAATGCAGAAACATCTTTATAGTATTTCTCAAAAATTTCTTTTACCTTTTTTAATGTTTTCTCAGCCTCTTTTTTACTTTTGTCTTTTGGAATCGGAATAGTTATGTTTTTTATTAAAATCTCTTTATATGTATCCTTATAAAGCCCGACATCCCCAACACTTAAAGCCCCGATAGTCTCTCCGTGATAAGAGTTTTCAAGACTGAAAAAAAGAGGTTTTATTTTACCTTTATTTTTCCAATAATGAAAGCTCATTTTTATTGCAACCTCAACCGCACTACTTCCGTTATCTGCATAAAAAACTTTATCAAACCCCGTAAGCCTGCAAATCCTCTCTCCAAGCCTAACAGCCCCTTCATGTGTAAAACCTGCAAAAATAACATGCTCAAGCACTTCAAGCTGCTGTTTTATTTTTTCATTAATATAAGGATTTTTATGACCAAAAATATTAACCCACCAACTGCTTATCGCATCAAGGTATTTATTATCTTCAAAATCAAAAAGCCAAACACCTTCTCCTTTTCTTATAGGAATAAGAGGCAAAAACTCATGGTCTTTCATTTGCGTACATGGATGCCAGTTATATTTTAAATCTTTTTGCATAATTTCATAGTTTTTCATAAAAATTCCTTTATTATGAGGTTTTTTTTTATTATAATACCAAAAAGAAGTGAATAAAAATTAACTCTTATACCGTTTACTTTGATCGAATTCATTTTCGTTATTCAAATTGATTTTAATTTAAAGGTAAAAAATGATAGAATGGATGCAAACTCACAGAAAATGGCTGGTAATTACAATCTGGATAGCCACCATAGCTTTTATAGGAGCAGGTTTTGTAGGATGGGGACAGTTTCAATTTAACAAATCTTCATCAACAGTAGCTAAAGTCGGAAATACAGAAGTAACTGTTAAAGACTGGCAGAAAATGTATCAAAATATTTTTGAAGAATACAATAAAGCCCTTAACGGCAAACTTGATGAAGCTACGGCAAAAAAATTAGGGCTTGAAAAAATAGCGCTTCAAAGAGCAATTCAGGCTGCTATTTTACAAGAATACGCAAAAAATCTTGACCTTTATGTAACCCAAGAGGATGTAGCAAAAAAAATCCTTGAATATTTTAAAGATGAAAAAACTTATAAACTTTATTTAAAAAATACAGGGCAAAAAGCTGCAGATTTTGAAGAAGAGTTAAAAAAACAGCTCTTAATAGAAAAACTGTTAAAATATCTTCATATAAAACCTAAAAAAACTGAAATACTTTCAATTGCAAGTGCTTTATACAATGCCGACAACTTAGAAATAAAAATTTTAAATAAAGAAAATATAAATATATCCCTAAATGAAAAAGAGATAAAAGAATTTTGGGAAAAAAATAAAAACAGTTATCTCTCAGCAGAAAAATATAAAATAGCTTTTATAAAAATTCCTCTAAATCAACCTGTAAAAGAGAGTGAGCTAAAATCATTTTATGAAGAAAACAAATTAAATTATAAAAACCAAAAAGGTGAAATTTTAAGCTTTGAAAAAGCAAAAGAAGAGGTAAAAAACGATTACTTAGCACATAAATTAAAAAAAGAGGCAATAATAGCATATAAAAAACTTAAA
>JAMOSM010000069.1 GCA_027063075.1 Nautiliaceae bacterium
TATATTCAAGGTGCTTTTATTCGTGATGAGGAAATTGAGAAAATTCTACAAGATTTAAAACAAAAAGGAACTTAATGTATACCCCACCATTTGAAATAACTCCTGAAATTATTAATTTAATTAGCGAAATATCAGAAAAAATTGGCTCTCTTAATGTGAACCTCTCCCTCTATTGATAAAATAATAAATTAACTGTTTTTTCTCAAAACAATAATCTCAAATTCAAGGCTATCAAAAGGAAACTCCCTTAAAAATTTTTTAAGCCTTAAAGGATTTACAAAAACATTCCCTTTTACACCTGAGAATTTAATATATTCTAACATCTCTTTAGCAGATGAGAAACTCATTTCATACTTTAAAACTTCAACCTCAGGCTCTAATACCTCAGCACTTTTTAAAATTTCTTCTTTTGAATAAATAGGAGAATTTACATTTAAAAAAGTATGCAATTTTTTAAAAGTATTTGAAGTAAATAAAACAAGTAAAAAATCTTTATTTAAATTTTTAATCTCTTTAAAAACAAAATCTAAATCTTTAGCCCACTGAAGTGCAGAAAAAGAGACAATCTGAGTAAAATCATATTTTTTTATCTCTTCAAAACACTTTTTTGTATTAAAATCCAAAAGCAGTGTATTACAAGGATTTCTTTTTAGCATCTGAGGGCTTTTATCAATTCCTAAGTAAAATTCAAAATCTCTGTATTTACAAAGCCCCTCACTCCCGCATCCTAAATCAACCACCCGTTTTTTTAAAAAAGGAAGGTATTTTTTTATTAATCTTTTTTGAATTACATTATATTCACCATACGTATGAGCAAACCTGTCAAAACTCTTCAATCCTACTCCATTTTAATTTCATATGATATAATTCTATCAAAAAAGGCATATAATGACTAGTATTTTAATGACATTTCAGATAATTTTGGTAATTGCAATAGTTATTTTAGTGCTACTTCAAAAATCAGAATCAATGGGGCTTGGGGCTTACAGCAGTTCAAACAACTCAGTTTTTGGCGCGGGCGGACCTATGAACTTCTTAACAAAAGCAACTATGATTTTAGGATTTTTATTCGTGCTAAACACTCTTACACTTGTATATCTTTACAACAAAGAGGCAAACACTTCAGCCCTTGATAAAGTGAACATAAAAAAAGTAGAAAAACAGCTTCCAGTTCCGACAGTTCCAGAAATTCCGGGTAAATGAAAAATTTTTTTCTTTTTTTTATTCCTATTTTACTGTTTGCCGAAGCACATATTTTTGTCCTTCACAGGATTGATGATTTCCGTCATCCTTACACAAACACTTCAAGTAAAGAGCTTAAAAAATATTTAGATTACTTAAAACAACATAACTACAAAGTAGTAAAACTCTCAACCCTTATTCAAATGATAAAAGAAAAAAAACCAATAGATAAAACAGTAGTATTTACAATAGACGACAGCTACAAAAGCTTTTATAAAAACGGATTCCCTCTGTTTAAAAAATATAATTATCCTTTTACCCTGTTTGTTTATGAAAAAGCAACCACTTATAAATGGGGCGATTTTATGAGCTGGGATGAAGTAAAAGAAGTAGGAAAATATGCAGAGCTTGGAGTTCACAGCTGGGCTCACCCGCACCTTCCAAGTTTAAGCGATAAAGAGATTATAAAAGATACAAAAAAAGCAATTGAAGTTTTTAAAAAATACACCGGATATGTTCCGGATATTTACAGTTACCCTTACGGAGAATATGATAAAAGGGTAAAAAAAATAATTAAAAAATTTTTCCCTTATATCGTAAATCAAAACCCGGGTGCCATTGACTTAACAACCCCTCTTGATGATATAGACAGAATTGCACTAACAGGAACAGTAAATATAGAAAAAAAACTTAAAATAAAACGCCTCCACGCAGATATTGAAATTATAAGAGACAAAAACAGAATAATTGAAATTAAAGGAAAAGTTTTTGATAAAATCCCTTATGTAAATATTTACTTAACAAAATTAGGTTGGGTTTATAAAGTGCCAGTTAAAAACGGAATTTTCTCATACAAACCAAATTTTGAACTGAAACGTTACAGAAACAGGGTTATCATTAAGTATAATTATAAAATGATTTCTAAAATGGTAATAAAATATTAAGGAGGTAAAATGAACGAAGTTTTTGATTTTGCAAGAGAACATATGCAAAAAAGTATAGAGGTACTTAAAAAAGATTTAAACACACTAAGAACAGGTAGAGTTTCAATTCACGTGCTTGATGGGGTAAAAGTTGAATACTACGGAACTTTGACTCCCTTAAATCAGGTAGCAAACATTAACGCCGTTGATGCAACAACAATTGTAATAAGCCCTTGGGATAAGGGGATTATCAATGACATTGAAAAGGCAATTCAAGAGGCAAATGTAGGAGCTAACCCAAACAATGACGGAGATACAATCAAACTATATTTTCCTCCAATGACAGAAGAAGAGAGAAAAAAACAGGCAAAAAAAGCTAAAGAATTTGGTGAAAAAGCCAAAATTGCAATAAGAAACATAAGAAGAGAAGCAAACGATGAAATTAAAAAAATGTTTAAAAACAAAGAAATAACGGAAGATGATCAAAAAAGAGGACTTGATGAGGTTCAAAAAATAACAGACGAATTTGTTGCAAAAGTTGATGAAGTTGTAAATAAAAAAATTGATGATGTTATGAGAGTATAAAATGAATGTAAAAGAGATTTATGAAAAACACGGGGCTTTACTTAAAGGACATTTTCTTTTAAGCAGCGGAAAACACTCTGAATATTACCTTCAAAGCGCAAGGGTTTTAGAATACCCAGAAGTTGCTGAAAAATTGGCACGTGAACTTGCAAAACAGATTATTGAAGCAGGAATTAAAGTGGATACGGTATGCTCTCCGGCAATCGGAGGACTTCTTGCAGGATACGAACTTGCACGCGCTCTTGGGGTAAGATTTATTTTTACTGAAAGAGTAAATGGAGAAATGACTTTAAGAAGGGGGTTTAAAGTAAAGCCCGGTGAGAAAGTATTAATTTGCGAAGATATTATTACAACCGGCGGAAGTGCTATGGAAGCCGCGAGGGAAGTTGAAAAAAGAGGCGGTGAAGTTGTAGGGTTTGCAGCAATTGCAAACAGGGGAATTTGTAAAAGGGTAAATGGTAAGAGCGAAAGAAAACCTGAATGTAAGCTTCCAGAAGATAAACCACTTTTTGCACTTGAAGATTTTGAATTTGAAGCATACGAACCAAACGAATGTCCTTTATGCAAAATGGGAGCCTGTGCTCCTGTTAAACCAGGCAGCAGAGGAAATTAATGAGCTGCCCTCTTTGTGCTCCTTTTAATGAAGATATTATTTATCAGGATAATTTTTTAAGAGTGATTTTAGTTGATGAAATACCCGGCTATATAAGAGTTATTACGCAAAAACATATAAAAGAGTTTAGTCAGTTAAATGATGAAGAAGCCATAAAACTAACACTTATAGTTAAAAAAATAGAAAAAACAGTAATTGAAGAATTAAACCCCGATAAAATAAATATAGCATCCCTTGGAAATATGGTCCCTCATCTTCACATTCACATAATTCCAAGATATAAAAACGATTCTTGGTGGCCGGGAACTGTTTTTTGTGATAAAAAAAGAGATTTTAACTACCCTCTGTTTAATAAAGAAAATTTTAAACAAAAAATAAAAAAAGCCCTTGAAAAGTAGATTTTTCATTACTTTAAGCCTTTATTACTTTCTTTTTTTTACCCTTATCGGAGATTATGTAATTTTTTTACCAAAATATTTTAAAGAAATAGGATTTAATTCAACACAGATAGGCTTAATTTTTGCAATGATGCCAATTGCAAGATTTTTAACTCCTTTTATTTATACAAAAAAACCCCTAACAAAAACAGATTATATATTAGCTTTGATAACTTCATCTTTAGCTTCATTTTTACTTTTAACAAAAAACTTTTATTTTGTTTTAAGTGCATTTTTCATAATAGGGGCATCTTTTGCAGTGGTATTTCCATATATAGAAGCTACTGCAATTGAAAAACTAAAAGAAAAATACGGACTCTCCCGTGTTTTTGGAAGTATAGGCTTTATGCTTTTTGGAATAGTTTTTTCATATATAAAGGGAAATCTCATCTGGCTTTTTATAACTTTGATGATTTTAACAAACTTTACAGCCCTTAGCTTTTTAGAAGATAAAACTATCAAAAAAGAGTATAAACCCATTAACCTTTTAAAAGAGTGGAAATTCTGGGCGGGGGTTATATTGCTTCAGATAAGCTTTGGAGGGTTTTACAATTTCTTTACAATCTACAATATAGAACACGGTATAAAAAAAGAGTATATAGGATGGCTTTTTGCCATAGGAGTAATGGCTGAAATTTTAATTTTTATTATAGGACATAAATTTTTAAATAAATTAAAACCGATTAAATGGATTAAAATCTCAATATTTTTAACGTCAATACGATGGGCAATGCTTTATTTTTTTGCAGGTAATATATTTTTAATTTCCTTCTCTCAAATAATACACGCTTTTTCATTTGCAATTTTTCACACTTCAGCGCTTTTATATATTTCCCAAAAATATAAAAACAAAACATTAGCCCAGCAGTTCTATGCAGGAATAGGTTACGGGCTTGCGGCATTTCTTGGAAGTATAATCTCAGGATACCTATATTCAGACAATCTCTTTTTATACGAAAGTATTATTGCAATGCTTGGATTTTTAGTTATGTTATAATACATTAAATTAATATTAAAGGGGATGTTTGCAAATACCTAAAAAAATCAAACAAAGAAAAATTTCACTTAAATTTCAAAACACTTTAATCACAGGTCCAAAAAGAGTAGGCAAAACTTTTTTAGTTTTTAATTTTTTAAAAAACTTCAAAGGAAAATATAAATATATAGACTTTAGCGATTATAAAGAAAAAGAGTTTGATTTTTCAGATATTGATTTAGTAATTTATGATAATTATGATTTTTCAGTACCGCTGCCTCCTGTTACAACATTTGTAATTTCAAATAAAAACATAGACATAAAAGGTTTTGAAAAAATAGAATTAAAAGGGCTTGATTTTGAAGAATTTTTTGCATTTGAAAGCACCATAAACATCAACCAGTGTTTTGACAGATTTTTACGTCTTGGAAATTTTCCAAGAATATTCAATGAAGAATATTATAGAGACGAATATTTAAAAGAGACATTTGAACTTCTCCCTTACAATAAAAAAATATTAAAATTCTTCTTTTCACATATAGGTGAAAAATTTACCCTTTATCAAATCTATCAGATTTTAAAAAAAGAGATGAAAATAAGCAAAGACACTTTTTATTCAATTACAAATGAACTTTTACAAAACAGAATAATTTATGAGGTTAATAAATTTGATTCTCCGAAATCACCTAAAAAATTTTATTCATATAATTTTGCTTTTAAAAACATTCTTACAAACCGAAAAAACATCCAATATACTTTTGAAAATATAATATTTCTTGAACTAAATAAAAAAGATGTTTTTTACAAAGAAACATTAACTTTTTATCTTCCTGAAGAGGAAAGAGGCATTTTAGTTTTACCTTTTGCAGATGAAGAGGTTGCAAAAGAGAAACTTAAAAAAGTTACAAATGTCAAAAAAGTTGATATCATAACAATATCAAATGAGTTTGAATTAAAACATAAAAAATTTGAAGTGGAGGTGATACCATTTTGGAGATGGAGATTTGCGGAATAGATGAAGCGGGAAGGGGATGTGTTGCAGGACCTTTAGTAGTTGCAGGATGTATTTTGTTAAAAGAGATAAAAGGACTTAATGACTCAAAAAAACTAACTCCTAAAAAAAGAGAGGAGCTTTTTGATAAAATAAAACAAAATTCGATTTATCATATAGTGTTTGTAGATAATAAGACAATTGACAAAAAAGGTCTCTCATTTGCCATAAAGTATGCCCTAAAAGAGATAAAAAATACTTTAAAAGCAAAAAAATACCTGTTTGATGGCAATACTTCTTTTGGTATTGAAGGAATTGAAACAGTTATAAAAGGAGATTCTAAAATAAAACAGATAAGTGCCGCAAGTATTTTAGCAAAAGTCAGCAGGGATAATTTTATGATAAAAATGGATAAAGTTTATCCTCAGTATAACTTTAAAAAACACAAAGGCTACATTACAAAAGAACATATTTCACTTATAAAAAAACACGGCTTTTGTGAAATCCACAGAATAAGTTATAAATTAAAAGAACTTCAACCAACACTTTTTGAGGGAGGGTTATGAAAAAGATAATCGGATTTTTACTCGTAATAAATTTATACGGAGCTTTTCCCTCGTGGTATTACAATATAAAAGAGACATCAAAACAGAAAAAAGCCTTTGTTGAAATACTCCTTCCTTTAATTAAAGAGGAAAACAAAAAAATCTTAAATTTAAGAAAAAAAATAATCGAAATTTTTAATGACCCTTACTTTTTGCTTGATAAAAAGAAAGTGGAATTTTTAGCAAAAGTCGCAAAAAAATACAAAATAAAAAACATTACTGATAAAGAAGAATTTTTAAAAAAAATAGATACAATCCCTCCTTCACTTGCACTTGCTCAGGCGGCAATTGAAAGCGGATGGGGAAAAAGCAGGTTTGTAAAAGAGGCTAATAATATTTTCGGTCACTGGATATATTCAAACAAAGGGATAAAACCAAAAAGCAAATACGACCATATCAAAATAGACTACTCTATAAGAATATTTCCGACACTTGAAGACTCTCTTGCAGCCTATATGCTAAACTTAAACAGAAACAGAGCATATAGGAAATTCAGAGAAAAAAGATGGAAATACAAAGAAGAAAATAAAACTTTTACAGGGCTTGAAGCCGCTGAGACTATGAAAAATTATTCACAGCTAAAAGAAAAATATGTTACCCTTTTAAAAAAAATGATTATTTCTAATCATTGGGATAAGTTTGACAAAACTCCTTAATGTTTTTATAAATCCCATCCATAAGTTTCTCTCTTGCTTCAATACTTGTCCAGGCGATATGAGGAGATAATAAAGTTTTTTCTTTAAATTTTAAAAGAGGGTTATCTTTATTGATTGGCTCACGCTCAAACACATCAAGCCCTACTAAAATATCCTTAACTTCAAGTGCCTTAGCTAACTCATCTTCATTTATGATACCCCCTCTTCCAAGATTAACCAAAACAGCACCCTTTTTCATTTTCATAATTTCTTCAAAACCTATCAAATCTTTAGTATTTTCATTTAAAGGAGCGTGAATTGAGATAATATCGCTTGTTTTAAGAAGTTCATCAAGAGTTACTCTCTTATATTCATTATTATTGTTTTTGCCGCTTGTAGAATAATAAACAACTTCAGCCCCAAAAGCCTTAGCAACCTCAGCCACTCTTTTTCCGATTTCTCCAAGCCCTATAATACCCCATCTTTTCCCCCTAATCTCAAACCAATCTACTATATGAGTAAAAATCTCACTTTCTGGATACTTAGTCCTGGTATATTCATCAAAATACTTAACTCTATTTAAAAGACCAAGAACCAATGCAAATGTCTGCTGCAACACAGATTCGGTAGAATATCCCGCCACATTTTTAACTAAAATTCCTTTTTTATCAGCATATTCTAAATCCACATTATTCATACCTGTTGCCGCTATTTGAATAAATTTTAAGTTTTTAGCATTATTTATAATTTCTTTATCGATTACAATCTTGTTAGTTACCACAATATCGGCATCTTTTACTCTGCTTAGGGTTTTATCAGCAGAAGTGGTTTCATAAATTTCAACTTCACCAAACTCTTTAAATCTCTCAAAATCTACATTACCAAGAGTCAAAGCATCTAAAAAAACTATTTTCATTTCATTCCTTTGATATAATTTTCAAAAAGGCTTTTTATGAGAATAATTTTACTATTATTTTTAGCAATTTTTTCACATAGTTACACTGTAAAAGCACAATATGAAGCAAATTACGGATGGTTTGGAACAATTGCAACAGCAAGTGGAATTTTTGAAAAAAACGAAACAAATTATAAAATAGTCACTACCACAAAAGCCAAAGGACTTGCCGCTACTCTATCGGGCAATTTAGTCCAAACCTATATAAGCGAGGGAATTATAAAAAACAACCGGCTTGTACCTTTAAAATATATTATGAATATAAAAAGAAAAGGCAATGACTATTTAAGAATTTATATCTTTGACCATAAAAATAAAACAATAATAAAAAAAAGATACAAAAACGGAAAACTGACTAAAGTTTATAAATATTTCTATGCCCCTGATGATATTTTGACTCTATATTGGAACTTACCTCTTTATCTTAAAGAAAAAAAGAGTTTTTATATTTTTTATGCAGTAGGAGGAAGAAAAACAGACGGAAGAGTAGATGTAAGTTTTCCTACAAAAGAGGAAATAAAACAGTTTAAAAAAGAGATTTTTAACAAAAAAGGAATTTTTCTAAAAGCCAATCTTTATAATAAAGTTTTTGTAGGAGATAAAGGCATACTCTATCTTGTTATAAATCCAGAAAATTGGGTAACATTAGCAGGAGAAGTTAAAAACGTCTTAAAAATCGGAGATTTAAAAGGAAAAATAGTAGATTTTAAACAAAAGAACTAAGCAAGTCCTTTTGTTTCAAGATACTTAGTATCATAGTTATTGTTTAAAAAGTCTTCATTTTCAAGCATTTTTAAATGAAATGGAATTGTAGTTTTTATTCCTGTTATTTTAAACTCTTTTAATGCTTCTTTCATAACTCTTATAGCCTCATCTCTGTCTTTACCCCAGGTAATTACTTTTGCAATTAAGCTGTCATAATAAGGAGGAATAATATATCCCGCATAAATATGAGTATCAACCCTTACATCTTTTCCGCCTGGAACATAAAGTTTTTGAATTTTTCCTGGAGATGGAATAAACTTCTCAGGGTCTTCTGCTAAAATCCTGCACTCAATCGCATGACCTTTAATCTCAATTTCATCCTGGCTTGGAATTTTCTCACCCTCTTCTACTCTTATCATCCACTCAACTAAATCAAGTCCGGTTACCATTTCGCTTACAGGGTGTTCTACCTGAAGTCTTGTATTCATCTCCATAAAATAAAAATTCAAGTCTTTATCCACTAAAAATTCAATAGTACCTGCACTGTAATATCCAATAGCTTTTGCAGCTTTTACTGCAGTTTCGTGAAGTTTTTTTCTTGTTTTTTCGTCTAAAATAGGAGCCGGTGATTCTTCTATTAGTTTTTGGTGTCTTCTTTGAAGTGAGCAGTCCCTCTCACCTAAGTGAACTACGTTTCCGTGTTTGTCGCCTAAAATCTGAACTTCAACGTGTCTTGGTTTTTCAATATATTTTTCCATATAAATTGTAGGGTCACCAAAAGCACTCTCAGCCTCACTGCTTGCCGCAAGAAAAGCGTTTTCTAAATAACTCTCATCTTCAACAACCCTCATACCCCTTCCGCCACCGCCGCTTGCTGCTTTAAGTATTACAGGATAACCAATCTCACGCGCTACTCTTTTAGCTTCTTCCACATCCTTTATAGCACCTTCACTTCCCGGAATTACAGGAACACCTGCTTTTTTCATCACTTCTTTGGCTTTAGATTTATCTGCCATAAGCTCCATTACTTCAAGACTTGGACCTATAAAAGCAATATTATGTGCCTTACAAACTTCTACAAAAGTCTGATTCTCACTCAAAAATCCATACCCCGGGAAAATTGCATCACACTCTGTCATTTCAGCCGCTGTGATAATTGCAGGAATATTAAGATAACTATCGCTACTTCTCTCAGGTCCTACACAAACAGCCCCGTCTGCAAACTCAAGATAAATAGCGTCTTTGTCTGCTTTTGAATATATACAAACAGCCTCTTTTTCAAGCTTATGAATAGCCCTTATCGTCCTTAGGGCAATTTCACCTCTATTGGCTATTAAAATTCTTTTTAGCTTTTTCATTAACTAAGCCTTTTTACTCTAAATAACGGCGTATCAAATTCAACTGGCTGACCGTCTTCTACTAAAATTTCAAGTATCTCGCAGTCAAACTCAGCTTCAAGTTCATTCATAATCTTCATAGCTTCAATAATACATAAAGTCTGCCCTTTTTTAACCTTATCTCCTACTTTTACATAAGGAGGGCTATCTGGACTTGGTGCTTGATAAAAAGTCCCTACCATTGGAGATGTAATTAAATCTCCTTCAACTACACACTCAGGTTTTGCTTCAATTTTTTGAACAACAGGAGTTTGAACAGCCGGCTGCTCAACTGCCACTGGAGCACTTTGAGGCGCTGGAGTTGCACTTTTATCAAGGTAAATTCTAAATTCTTCAGTTTCTAGTTCAAGTATATTTGTCTTTGATTTATCAAACGCTTCTAATAATCTTTTTATATCTTTTAAATCCATATATGTCCCCTTTTAACTGGTTTAATAAAATAATAACATAATTTTGTTACAATTTTAATAAAACTAAAAGGTTTTATATGGGCGTAAAGTCTGACAAATGGATTAGATGTATGGCAAAAGAGTTTGGAATGATAACTCCTTTTGAAGAAAAACAGGTAAGAAAAGGCACCATAAGTTATGGAGTTAGCTCCTATGGATATGATATAAGAGTTAGTGATGAATTTATGGTTTTTACTAATATAAACTCCACTATAGTAGACCCAAAAAATTTTGATGAAAGAAATGTGGTAAAAATAAAAGGCGACTGCATTATCCCTCCAAACTCATTTGCCCTTTGCAGAAGTGTTGAATATTTTAAAATGCCGCGCGATGTGCTTGCAATATGCGTTGGAAAAAGTACTTATGCAAGATGCGGAATTATTGTAAATGTAACCCCGATTGAACCAGAATGGGAAGGACACATTACTATAGAAATCTCAAACACAACCCCGCTTCCTGCAAAAATTTACGCAAATGAAGGAATAGCTCAGCTTATATTCCTTGGAGCAGACGATGAGATGTGCGAGATAAGCTATAAAGACAAACAAGGAAAATATCACGGACAAAAAGGAATAACTCTTCCAAAGGTTGATAAATGAAACTGTGTATTGCACTTGACAACCCTACAAAAGAAGAAAATTTAAAATTGGCAAAAGAGTTAAAAGAACATTCAAACGATTTATGGCTAAAAGTTGGATTTAGAAGTTATATAAGAGATGGAAACGATTTTTTAAAAGAGCTCAAAGATTTAGGGTATAATATATTTTTAGATTTAAAGCTGTATGATATACCAAACACAATGGCAGATGCTGCAGAAGAGATTGCAAAACTTGGCATTGATATGTTTAATATTCACGCAAGTGCGGGAAGTGAAGCTATGAAAGAGATTATGAAAAGACTTAAACAGTTTGAAAAAAGACCTCTTGTATTAGCGGTAACAGCACTTACAAGCTTTAATGATGAAGAGTTTAAAAAAATTTACGGAAGCGACATTAAAACAAAAGCAAAAGAGTTTGCAAAAATGGCATATGAAGCAAAACTTGACGGGGTTGTATGCAGTGTTTGGGAAAGTCTGGATATTAAAAACAGCACTTCAAAAGAGTTTTTAACTTTGACTCCAGGAATAAGACCGTTTAAAGAAGAAGCTGAAGACCAAAAAAGAGTAGCTGATTTAAAAGAAGCCAAAAAAAATTTAGTAGATTTTATAGTTGTAGGAAGACCAATTTACAAAGATAAAAACCCAAAAGAAAAAGTAGAAAAAATATTAAAGGAGATTAAATGAAAAAACTTTTATTAAGCTTAGCAATAGCAGCATCACTCTTTGGAGCCGATAAGCTGTTATCTCAAAAACAAACAATTGAAATTTTAAAAACCACACCCATTTATTCTCAAATTCAGCCTCTTTTAAAAAAAGGTAAAATCAAAGCAAAAGCTACAGAAAAAGAAGATTTTTACATTATAGAACTTCAAGCTCCAAGAGGAAATATCAATATTTTTGTAACAAAAGACAAAAAATACACAATCTTAGGAAGGGTGATTGATAACAAAACAAAAAAATTAATCCAGCCTGATTTCCCTAAAAACGCAGAAGTTATTAAAAAAGGTGTAATGTTTACATTCGGAAAAGGCAATAAAGACCTTTACCTTGTAACAGACCCTGAATGTCCGTTTTGCAGAATGATGGAAAAACAAAAAAGTAATTTTCTCGAAAAAAATTACAAAGTACATGTAATTTTAATGCCTCTTCCTTTTCATAAAAATGCAAAAGCTATGAGTTATTATATTTTAGCCGGAAAAACGGATGCTGAGAGGGCTAAAAGAATGAGGGAAGTTTTAAGAGGAAGCAATGAATGGAAAAAGTATAACCCAACTCCAAAAGAAAAAGCGGAATTTGAAAAAGAGCTGCAAAACGCCCAAAAAGCCGCAAATGAACTACAGGCAAGAGGAACACCAAGCGTTTATGACGAAAACTTTAAGCCAATCGAATGGCCTACTTTAGGAGTTAAAAAATGAGTTTAGCAAGTAATTTTATAGATGCGGCTCTTTGCTGCAGCCTAAAAATTATAAGAGCACTTCACGAAGAGCTTAACTTGTTTGAAGAAAAAGGAATTGGCTTTGGAGGCGACAGAAGTCTTAATATCGACCTGATTGCCGAAAAAATATTAATAGAGAAATTAAGCGAATTTGGAAATATATTAAGTGAAGAAGCAGGATTTATCGATAACGGCAAAGAAAAAACAATTATTATAGACCCAATTGATGGTAGCTACAATGTCTCAAACAATATTCCTTATTTCGGGACAAGTATCTATTTTGAAGATACTGCAAGTGTTATTGTAAATTTAAGTAATGGAGATTATTTTATAAGAGATGAAAACGGTAAAAAATTTGACAACCTCTTTAGAAAGCCTTTTCACGCAAATTTCCGCCACGATGTTGTAATTTTCGAAAAAGCCTATAAAAATCCAGATATTGTTCAAAAACTGTTTAACCACAGTCTAAAATTCAGAGCCCCCGGAGCACTAAGTCTCTCTTTATCTTACGGTGAGTCAAGCAAAGCTGTAATTTACAAAGGGGAAATAAGGGAATTTGACATTGCGGCTGCTAAGTTTTATAACAGTGACTGTTTTTGGCATTTTGAAGATGATTTAATTGTCATGAGTCCGAAATATGAATATTTAGAAGAAATTT